>DASUPI010000120.1:0-2667 GCA_036281135.1 Rhodoplanes sp.
CGGCTCGACAAGCGCCCACTCCTCATCCGTCAGGTCGCTCGGGTATCTCAGCTGATCACGATTGTATTTCGCTCGGTTCTCATCCGTCCACATCGGCGGTCTCCTCGAATCAGACCGCCCTTCTTGAATCACGAACGATTCAAAGGATTCCACAAGTTTCGGGACGGACACTTATTGGACGCTATTCTTGCGAGTCATGCGCGAGCGGGATTCTTTGCTGCTGCCCCGCACGCTCCGCCGCCCGGAGTTCAGCCTTTAACAACAGCCGGCATCAAACGTCCACGCTCGCGGCGAGCGCGTTGTCCTGAATGAATTCGCGGCGCGGATCGACATTGTCGCCCATCAGCTGGTCGAACAGGATGTTGGCCTCGTCGACCTCCTTGATCCTCACCTGCAGGAGCGAGCGGGCATTCGTGTCCAGCGTCGTCTGCCACAACTGGTCGGGATTCATCTCGCCGAGGCCTTTGTAGCGCTGCAGCGTGACGCCCTTCCGCCCGGCCGCGATCACCGAATCGAACAGAGCGGTCGGCCCGTGGATGACCGTCTCCTCGCCCTTTCGCTTGAGCACGCCCGGTCGCGGATAGAGCTGCTGGAGCGACGCGGCGAAATCGTCGAGCTTTTTCGCCTCGACCGAGCCGAGCAGCGCCGGGTCGATGATCGCGACCTCCTTCACGCCGCGGACCATGCGCTCGAAGCGGAAGCCTTCGCCCTCGGCGAAGTGACCCTCCCAGCCGCGCTCGGTCTCCTCCGACAGCGCATCGAGCCGGCGGGCGATGTACTGCGCCGCGCGTTCCGCCGTCTCGGGATTGCCGACGATCGATGAGTTGAGCACACCCGCAATCGCCGCCTGTTCGACCACGGTTCGATTGTAACGGCTGTGCAGACCCGCGAGCGTCGCGCGGATCGCGCGCGATTCCTCGATCAGCCGGCGCAAATCCTCGCCCGCGCGCTCTTCGCCCGAATAGACTCGGAACACCGTTTCTTCAAGCCCGGCAAGGATCAGGTAGTTTTCGAGCGCGCGCTCGTCCTTCAGATACTGCTCGGACTTGCCACGAGCGACCTTGTAGAGGGGCGGCTGCGCGATATAGATGTAGCCGCGCTCGATCAGCTCGCGCATCTGCCGATAGAAAAAGGTGAGCAGCAGCGTGCGGATATGGGCGCCGTCCACGTCCGCATCGGTCATGATGATGACCTTGTGGTAGCGCAGCCGGTCGGCGTTGAACTCCTCGCTCACGCCGGTGCCGAGCGCCGTGATGAGGGTGCCGATCTCCTGGCTCGACAGCATCTTGTCGATGCGCGCGCGCTCGACATTGAGGATCTTGCCGCGCAGCGGCAGCACCGCCTGGAACTCGCGATTGCGCCCCTGCTTGGCGGAGCCGCCGGCGGAGTCGCCCTCGACGATGAACAGCTCCGATTTCGCCGGATCGCGTTCCTGGCAGTCGGCGAGCTTTCCAGGCAGCGAGGCGACGTCGAGCGCGCCCTTGCGGCGCGTCAACTCGCGCGCCTTGCGCGCGGCTTCCCGCGCCGCGGCCGCTTCGACCACTTTGCCGACGATGATCTTCGCCTCGCTCGGATGCTCTTCGAACCAGGCGGCCATCTGCTCGTTGATCACCCCCTCGACCGCCGGCCGCACCTCGGAGGAGACGAGCTTGTCCTTGGTCTGGGAGGAGAATTTCGGATCGGGCAGCTTGACCGAGAGGACCGCGGTCAAGCCCTCGCGGCAATCGTCGCCGGTGAGCGCGACCTTCTCCTTCTTTGCCACCCCGCCCGACTCGGCATAGCTCGTGAGCTGGCGGGTGAGCGCCCCGCGGAAGCCGGCGAGGTGGGTGCCGCCGTCGCGCTGCGGGATGTTGTTGGTGAAGCACAGCACGGCCTCGTGATAGCCGTCGTTCCACCACAGCGCGCACTCGACCTCGACGCCCTCGCGCGCCGACTTGATGACGATCGGATCGGCGATCAGCGGCTTCTTGTTGCGGTCGAGATACTTCACGAAGGCCTCGACGCCGCCTTTGTACAGCATCTCCTCGCGCTTCTCGACCGCATGCCGCTTGTCCGAGAGCGCGATCCGCACGCCCGAGTTCAGAAAGGCGAGCTCGCGCAGGCGGTGCTCGAGCGTCGCCCAATCGAACTCGGTCATCGTGAAGGTGTCCGGCGAAGGCAGGAAGGTCACCTCGGTGCCGCGCCGACCGCCCGCGTCGCCCACCAATTTGAGCGGCGCAACCGCTTCGCCATGGCGGAAATCCATGGCGTGCTCCCTCCCATCCCGCCAGATGGTGAGCTTGAGCGAGCTCGAGAGTGCGTTGACGACGGACACGCCGACGCCGTGCAGGCCGCCCGACACTTTGTAGGAGTTCTGGTCGAATTTTCCGCCGGCATGCAGCTGGGTCATGATGACCTCGGCCGCGGACACGCCCTCGCCCCGGTGGATGTCGGTCGGAATGCCGCGGCCGTCGTCGCGCACCGTGCACGACCCGTCCGGGTTGAGCGTGACGCTGACCTCCTTGGCGTAGCCCGCGAGCGCCTCGTCGATCGCATTGTCGACGACCTCGTAGACCATGTGATGCAGGCCGGAGCCGTCATCGGTGTCGCCGATATACATGCCCGGACGCTTGCGCACGGCATCCAGGCCCTTGAGGACCTTGATCGATTCGGCGCCATAGTCGGACG
>DASUPI010000121.1:0-11926 GCA_036281135.1 Rhodoplanes sp.
GTACAACAAGGCGGAGTTCATCGCCATCGTCGAGCGCGGGCTCGACGCCTCTCCCACCACCGAGGTGCTGATCGAGGAGAGCGTGCTCGGGTGGAAAGAGTTCGAGATGGAGGTCGTTCGCGACAAGAACGACAACTGCATCATCGTCTGCTCGATCGAGAATCTCGATCCGATGGGCGTGCATACCGGGGACTCGATCACGATCGCGCCGGCGCTCACGCTGACCGACAAGGAATACCAGGTGATGCGCGACGCCTCGATCGCAGTGTTGCGCGAGATCGGCGTCGAAACCGGCGGATCGAACGTGCAGTTTGCGGTCAATCCGGCGGACGGACGGCTGGTGATCATCGAGATGAATCCGCGCGTGTCGCGCTCGTCCGCGCTCGCGTCGAAGGCGACCGGCTTTCCGATCGCCAAGGTCGCGGCGCGGCTCGCGGTCGGCTACACGCTCGACGAGATCGCCAACGACATCACCGGCGGCGCCACGCCCGCCTCGTTCGAGCCCACCATCGACTATGTCGTGACGAAGGTGCCGCGCTTTGCCTTCGAGAAATTCCCCGGCGCCGAACCGGTTCTCACCACGTCGATGAAATCCGTCGGCGAGGTCATGGCGATCGGCCGCACCTTCCAGGAATCGCTGCAGAAGGCGCTGCGCTCGCTCGAGACCGGGCTCACCGGGCTCGACGAAATCGAGATCGAGGGGATCGGCGAGGGCGACGACAAGAACGCGATCCGCGCGGCGCTCGGACGCCCGACCCCGGACCGAATCCTCGCGCTTGCGCAGGCGATGCGGCTCGGCGCCTCCGACGAGGACATCCACCGCTCGTGCAAAATCGATCCCTGGTTCCTCGCCCAGATCCGCGGGATCGTCGATATGGAGGCCGAGGTCAAAGCGAAAGGCCTGCCGGAAACGGCGGGCGCGCTGCGCCGCCTGAAATCGATGGGGTTCTCCGATGCTCGCCTTGCGACGCTCGCCGGGACCGATCCGGACGAAACGACGCGACGGCGGCACGCGCTCGGGGTGCGGCCGGTGTTCAAGCGCATCGACACCTGCGCAGCCGAATTCGCATCCCCCACCGCTTACATGTACTCGACCTATGAGCCGCCCTTTGCGGGCGAGCCGCGCGACGAAGCAGCCCCCACGGATCGAACCAAGGTCGTGATTCTCGGCGGCGGGCCGAACCGGATCGGGCAGGGCATCGAGTTCGACTATTGCTGCTGTCACGCGTCCTTCGCGCTGCGCGAGGCGGGCTACGAGACCATCATGATCAACTGCAATCCGGAAACGGTCTCGACCGACTACGACACGTCGGACCGACTCTATTTCGAGCCGCTCACGGCGGAGGACGTGCTCGAGATCATCGACAGCGAGCGCCGGAACGGCACGCTGCGTGGCGTCATCGTCCAGTTCGGCGGACAGACGCCGCTCAAACTGGCCGAAGCCCTGGAGCGGGCGGAGGCGCCGATCCTCGGGACCTCGCCCGATATGATCGACCTCGCCGAGGATCGCGACCGATTCAAGCGGCTGCTCGACCGGCTGAACCTCCGCCAGCCGCTGAGCGGGATCGCCAAGAGCCTGAAAAAGGCGCGGGCGATCGCCGACAACATCGGCTATCCGGTCCTGATCCGGCCCTCTTACGTGCTGGGCGGACGGGCGATGGAGATCGTCAATGACGCCAGCCAGCTCGATCGCTATCTCGCCCGGCTCGTCGTCGATCTCGGCCGTCCCTCCGAACTCGCGGTGTCCGACAAGCGCCCGCTCCTGATCGACCGCTATCTCACCGACGCGATCGAGGTGGACGTCGACTGCATCGCCGACGGGAAGGATGCCTATATCGCCGGCATCATGCAGCATATCGAGGAGGCCGGCGTGCACTCAGGCGATTCCGCCTGCGCGCTGCCGCCGCATTCCTTGTCCGCGGAGACGATCGCCGAGCTCACGCGGCAGACGCAAGCGCTCGCGCTCGCGCTGCATGTGCGCGGCCTGATGAACGTGCAATACGCGATCAAGGACGGGGATATCCATGTGCTCGAGGTCAATCCTCGCGCGTCGCGCACGGTGCCGTTCGTCGCCAAGGTGGTCGGCCTGCCGGTCGCCAAGATCGCAGCGCGCATCATGGCCGGAGAGAGCCTCGCAAGCTTCGCGCTCACGCCGCCGGAGTTCGCCCATGTCGGCGTCAAGGAAGCGGTCTTTCCGTTCGCCCGCTTCCCCGGCGTCGACACCGTGCTGGGTCCGGAAATGCGTTCGACTGGCGAAGTCATGGGCATCGACCGCAGCTTCGAGATCGCATTCGCCAAGAGCCAGATCGGCGGCGGCGCGCGCCTGCCGCGCGCCGGCACTCTGTTCGTGTCGGTGCGCGACGCCGACAAGTCGCGCATTCTCGACGCCGTCAAGCTGCTCGCCCAGCTCGGCTTCAAGGTGATCGCCACCTCCGGCACGCAACGCTTTCTTGAAGAGCATGGGGTGCCCGCGCGGAAGGTGAACAAAGTGCTGGAGGGGCGTCCGCACATCGTCGACGCCATCAAGAATGGGGGAGTGCAGCTCGTTTTCAACACGACCGAGGGGGTCCAGGCGCTCGCGGACTCGGGGTCGCTGCGCCGCGCCGCCCTCTTGCATAAAGTCCCTTACTACACCACTCTTTCCGGAGCCTTGGCGGCGGCCCTGGGCATTAAGGCCTATCTCGGGGGCGACCTCGAGGTCCGCACGCTGCAGAGCTATTTCGCCGGCCGCACCTGAATCAAGGGCGAGCCGACAACGAGGGCACGGACGAAATTGCCGTGACGGTTGCGCGCCGGGTATCCGCCGGCTCGCGATCGAATAATTTTCTGCCGGAGGAACCGCGATGGACAAAATACCGATGACGGCCGCCGGCTTCGCCGCGCTCGAGCAGGAGCTGAAGCACTGCCAGCAGGTGGAACGGCCCCGTATCATCCAGCAGATTACGGAGGCGCGCTCGCACGGCGATCTCTCGGAGAATGCCGAGTATCATGCCGCCAAGGAGCAGCAGTCGATCAACGAGGGGCGCATCGCCGAGCTCGAGGATAAGCTCGCGCGCGCAGAAATCATCGACGTCTCGAAGCTGTCCGGCGAGACCATCAAATTCGGCGCGACCGTCACTTTAATCGACGAGGATACCGAGAAGAAAACGGTGTGGCAGCTCGTGGGCGAGCCGGAGGCGGACGCCAAGGCCGGCAAGATTTCGATCACCTCGCCGCTCGCCCGCGCCCTCGTGGGCAAGAAAAAGGGCGCGCAGGTGGAGGTCGTCACCCCCGGCGGCGCCAAGGCTTACGAGGTTCTCAAGGTCGAGTGGCGGTAGGTCAGGGGGCGCGGTCGCCGTCAAGCGGAACGGTCGGGGCGTCCTTGGAGTTGCGCAGGGTCAGCGAGGTCTTCACGTTGCGTACATGCGGCGCGCCGGTGAGCTCGACCACGAGCGCCTGAAACGCGGCGAGATTGGGCGTGACGCATTTCAACAGGAAATCGATCTCGCCGGAAAGCATCCAACATTCCCGCACGAATGGCTGGCCGCGCACGAAGGCCTCGAACGCGGCGAGATCGGGTTCCGCTTGGCTCGCGAGGTGAACCATGGCGAAGGCCGTCACCTCGTAGCCGAGCGCCTTCGGATCGAGCAGCGCCCGATAGCCCGTGATGAAACCGCTCTGTTCCAAGGCCCGGACGCGCCGCAGGCAGGGTGGGGGCGACATGCCGACCCGGCGCGCAAGCTCCACATTCGACATGCGGCCGTCGTCCTGAAGCTCCTTCAGGATCTGGCGGTCAATAGGGTCGGGGCGCACGGACACGAAGCATCTCCGCGAGGGTGGGGATGAGGCAGGGTTTACACGACAATGCGCATTGCGGAAACAATGTTGCACGGCGGTCCTCCGCTCTCCTAAGCCGGGGAAAGCGCGAAGCGAGGGCTGCACGGCTTGCATAGCTTTTCGCATTCGCTAAATAGCGCAGGTTCGTGCCGGCGTCGGTCGTACGGAATGTGGGCGGAGCCTGGTCTTATTGGAGCGCTGGTTCGACGGAATGACCATGGCGAAACCTGTCCACGCCAAACTCGTGATTATCGGCTCCGGCCCCGCCGGCTACACCGCCGCGATCTATGCGGCGCGCGCCATGCTGGAGCCGATCCTCATCCAGGGCGTTCAGCCCGGCGGCCAGCTCACCATCACAACCGATGTGGAGAACTATCCGGGCTTCGCCGAGGTGATCCAGGGTCCGTGGCTGATGGAGGAGATGGGGAAACAGGCGACCCAAGTCGGTGCCCGACTCGTCGCCGATCATGTGACGCAGGTGGAACTCGGGCGGCGGCCGTTCCGCATCGCCTGCGATTCCGGCGATGTCTATCTCGCCGAGACCCTGATCATCGCGACCGGCGCGCAGGCGCGCTGGCTCGGGCTCGCCTCCGAACAGGCCTTCAAGGGCTTCGGCGTGTCGGCCTGCGCGACCTGCGATGGGTTCTTCTACCGGAACAAGGCGGTCGTGGTGGTCGGCGGCGGCAATACCGCGATCGAGGAGGCGCTCTTCCTCACCAACTTCGCCTCCAAAGTGACGGTCGTGCATCGGCGCAACACGTTTCGCGCCGAGCGCATCCTCCAGGACCGGTTGTTCAGGAATCCGAAAATCTCGGTCGTGTGGGACAGCGTTGTCGAGGAGATCATCGGCTCCGACGATCCCCGCAAGGTCGCAGGAGTCGCGCTCAGGAATGCCAGAACGGGCGCGCTTTCCACGCTCGACTGTGACGGAGTTTTCATCGCCATCGGCCACGTGCCGGCGACCGAGCTTGTTCTCGGCCAACTCGACATGAAGCCGTCCGGCTATGTTAAGGTGGCGCCGTTTTCGACCGCCACCTCAGTGCCGGGCGTGTTTGCGGCGGGCGATGTTGCAGACGACGTCTACCGCCAGGCAGTCACCGCGGCCGGCATGGGCTGCATGGGGGCGCTCGAGGCGGAGCGCTTTCTCGCGGCGCAAACGGAATCCGGGGCCGCAGCGGCGGAATAGGCCGGGGCGAGACGATGCGGGGAGCCTGCTCCGAGCTTGATCCGGGGTCGGCAAAACGAGACGCGAACGGCTTGTGTTAGCGCGCTGGTTCTCAACCGCCGCCTCTGTCGGGCACGGGACGGGGCAGGCGCGCGCGCGGCGACGGATTCTTCGAGCGGACGATCATGGATTGGGACAAGCTCAAGATCTTCCACGCCGCCGCCGAGGCCGGCAGCTTCACGCATGCCGGCGAACAGCTCGGGCTGTCGCAATCGGCGGTGTCGCGGCAGGTCAGCGCCCTCGAGCAGGACCTGTCGGTCGTCCTGTTCCACCGCCACGCCCGGGGGCTGATCCTGACCGAGCAGGGCGAAATGCTGTTTCGCACCGCGCACGACGTGTTCACGCAGCTTGAGGCGGCGCGGATCAAGCTCAGCGACAGCCGCGAGCGCCCCACCGGCGACCTCAAGGTCGCAACCACCATGGGGATCGGGGTCCACTGGCTGACGCCTCGGCTTGGTGAGTTCACCGACCTTTATCCCGACATAAGATTGACCCTCATCACCACCGACGAAGAGCTCGACCTGGGCATGCGCCAAGCCGATGTCGCGATCCGCCTGCGCCAGCCGACCCAGCCTGACCTGATCCAGCGCAAGCTCTTTTCCGTCCATTTCCACGCCTATGCCGCGCCGGATTATTTGAAGCGCTTCGGAACGCCGCATTCGTTCGAGGACCTCGACAGCCACCGGCTCCTGATCCTCGGCGGCTCCGATGTGCCGCCCAATCTTCAGGATACGCGCTGGCTCCTGTCGGGCGCAGGCCGTGACGGCAAGCAGCCGCGCACGCCGCATCTCATCATCACCAATATCCTGGGAATTCTGCGCGCCTGTCAGGCCGGCATCGGAATTGCGTTGCTGCCCGATTACATCGTCGAAAAAGACGGCGGGCTGATCCAGCTATTCAGCCAGGACACCATCGCTTTGGACGCCTATTTCGTTTATCCGGAAGAGCTGAAGGCAGTCTCCCGGGTGCAGGTTTTTCGCGATTTTCTGGTTAGCAAGGCGCAGCGCTGGCGCTTTTGAGCCCGGACCGGCCGCTCCGCCCGCCTCGGGCGAAGCCTCTTTGGACATGGGAGCCATGAGGAAATCGCCCCTTGTGCAGACCTGCTCGTATATCCATTCGTCAAACACACAGTTGGCAATTAAGTTATTGTTTCCCGGAATTCAATAACGTGTAGCTGACTGTCCCTCTGGAAGGTGGTGTCGGTCCAAAAGATTGACACAACTGCGCCGGGCCGCAAGGTCCGGCGTTTTTTGTGCGTGTGTCTCCAAGCCTGCCGCTCACACCCACAACCGTTCGCGATCGAGCCCTTTGTAGAGCTGCGCCACGTACTCGCCATAGCCGTTGAACAATTGCGTGGGACGTCGCTCATCGGTGCCGAGCAATGTCTCGCTCGCCTGGCTCCAGCGCGGGTGAGGCGCGGCAGGATTGACGTTCGCCCAGAAGCCGTACTCGCTCGCCTGCAACCGCTCCCAGAAGCTTTTCGGCCGCTCGGCCGTGAAGGTGAAGCGCGTGATCGATTTGATCGACTTGAACCCGTACTTCCAGGGCACCGCAAGGCGCAGCGGCGCGCCCATCGACTTTGCCACCGGCTTTCCGTACGCGCCGGTGACGAGGAAGGCGAGCTCGTTCGTGGCCTCGGTCATGGTCAGCCCCTCGGTGTAAGGCCATGGATACCAGGTTTGCCGCTGGCCGGAAGCGACGGACGGGTCGAGGAACGTTTGCATCCGCACATAGGTCGCCGAAGACAGCGGTTTCGCCATTTCGACCAGCTTGGCAAAGGGAAAACCCGACCAGGGAACGGCCATCGCCCAGGCTTCGACGCAGCGGTGCCGGTAGAGACGCTCCTCCAGCGGCATCCGCTTCAAGAGGTCGTCGATGCCGACTTCCATCGGTTTTTCCACCATGCCGTCCAGCTTGACCGTCCACGGCCTGACCCTCAGCGCCTGGGCGGCCCGGGCGATCGTCTTGGCGGAGCCGAACTCGTAGAAATTGTTGTAGGTCGTGTTGACCACCTCGTCGGTGATCGGGCGGTCGAGCAGGTATTTTGCGTTGCGCTTCACGGGGTAGAGCGCGGCGCTCGGATCGGGCAGGTCGCTGAGGCGCTGGGCGGCCGCCGTACCGGGGATGAGCGCCGCGGCGGCGGCAGCGCCGGCCCCGGCGAGCACGCTGCGCCGGTTCAGGAACACATCCTCGGGCGTCGCCTGGTGCTCGGCCAGTTCCCAGCCCCGGCGATGGATCACGTGCATGCTGAGCTCCTCCAACTCGATTCGGCGACCGAGGACCGCCAAATCATATACGTAGGGAACGTGGCATTTGTTTCCGGTCACCGGGCCGGAAGCGATGGCCGGCAAGCGAAGCGGCTATCCGGGTCCAACCCCGGCCTGGGGTGCGGCACTCATTGCGGCGAGGGGCGTTATCCATCGTGACGAACGAGACTGAAGCAATCACCGATATCCGAGCGGCCGTGCGGGCCCTGTGCGGGAAATTTCCCGGCGAATACTGGCGCCGGCTCGATCGCGAGCGCGGCTACCCCACCGAATTCGTGCTCGCGCTGACCGAGGCGGGGTTCCTCGCCGCGCTGATCCCGGAGGAATTCGGCGGCAGCGGGCTCAGCCTCTCCGTCGCGGCCGCAATCCTCGAGGAGATCCACGCCGCGGGATGCAACGGCGCCGCCTCCCATGCGCAGATGTACACGATGGGCACGCTGCTGCGCCACGGCAGCGCGGAGCAGAAGGCGCGCTATCTGCCGCGTATCGCGAGCGGCGACTTGCGGCTGCAGGCGTTCGGCGTCACCGAGCCGACCTCGGGGACCGACACGCTCAGCCTGCGCACCACGGCGCTGCGCGACGGCGACCACTATGTCGTCAACGGGCAGAAAATCTGGACGTCGCGCGCGGAGCAATCCGACCTGATGCTGCTGCTCGCGCGCACCACGCCGCGCGACCGGGTCACGCGCCGCACCGAGGGCCTTTCGGTCTTTCTGGTCGACATGCGGGCGGCGAACGGCCTCGCCATCCGTCCGATCCGCACCATGATGAATCACGCGACGACCGAGGTGTTCTTCGACGACATGCGCGTGCCGGCGGACAACCTCATCGGCGAGGAAGGCAAGGGCTTCGCCTACATCCTGTCGGGCATGAATGCCGAGCGCATCCTGATCGCCGCCGAATGCATCGGCGACGCGAAATGGTTCATCGCCAGGGCTTCGGCCTACGCCAAGGAGCGCGTTCTGTTCGGCCGGCCGATCGGCCAGAACCAGGGTGTCCAGTTCCCGATCGCCCGAGCCTATGCGCAGATGCGCGCCGCCGAGCTGATGGTGAAGAAGGCGGCGGCGCTCTACGAGGCGGGCAGCGACTGCGGCGCGGAGGCGAATATGGCGAAGCTCCTTGCCGCCGACGCCTCCTGGGCCGCCGCCGATATGTGCGTGCAGACGCATGGCGGCTTCGGCTTCGCCGAGGATTTCGACATCGAGCGCAAGTTCCGCGAGACGCGGCTCTACCAGGTGGCGCCGATCTCGACCAATCTAATCCTGTCCTATCTCGCCGAGCACGTGCTCGATCTGCCGCGCTCGTATTGATGCCGGTCGCGCGCGCAGCAAACGGGCTTTTCGCGAGCGCCGGGCGCATGACCGGCGAGGCATGTTGCCGATCTCACGAAAGTAAGATTGACTTGCCGGGCGGACGGACGGGCTCTCGTCTGCGCAGAGCGGGAGGGGCAGGGTAGATGATGGGGACTTGGGCGCCGCGGCTTTTGGCCGGCGTCGCCGGTGCAGGCGCCCTCTGCTCGTTTGCCGCGGCGGCGCACGCCGTCAGCGCCCAGGCCATCGCCGTCGAGCCCCTGCAGTTCCTCGGAATCCCCGTCGACTTCATCCTGTTTGGTCTGACGCTGTTGGGCGTCGCCCTGTTCCACCATCACACGCTTTCCGTCGCGCTGGCCGGGCTGGCAATCATCGGCGGCTACAAGCTCGCCTTTACAGGCTTCAGTTTCGGCTCCGGATTGATGGGCCTCGCGCTGCACATGCAGCACGAGTGGGTTATCCTCGCCAATCTGTTCCTGCTGCTGATGGGGTTTGCCCTGCTGTCGCGCCACTTCGAGAGAAGTTGGATCCCGGACGAGATGCCGGCGCTCTTGCCAGACAGCTGGATCGGCGGCCTCGCATTGCTGGGGATCGTGTTCGTCCTTTCGGCCTTCCTCGACAATATCGCGGCCGCCCTGATCGGCGGCACGATGGCGCGCCACGTTTTTCACGGCAAGGTTCATATCGGCTATCTCGCCGCGATCGTGGCGGCGGCGAATGCCGGCGGATCCGGCAGCGTCGTCGGGGACGCCACCACCACCATGATGTGGATCGCGGGCGTCAGCCCGCTGAGCGTGCTCGACGCCTATATCGCGGCGGCAGCATCCTTTCTCGTGTTCGGCGTGCCGGCGGCGATGCAGCAGCAGCGTTTCTCCCCGATCGTCAAGCGCGCTCCGCGCGGGCTGCAGATCGAGTGGATGCGGGTCTACATCGTTGCCGCCATCCTCATTGCGGCGATCTCCCCCAATGTCATTGCGAATGTGCAGTTCCCGGCGGTGCTCGATCAGGTCCCGGTGATCGGCCTTGCGGTCTGGGCGGTGCTTCTCGCCACCGCGCCGCTGCGACGGCCGGACTGGGAGGTGATGCCGGAGACGTTCAAGGGCACGGTTTTCCTCCTCGCGCTCGTCACCTCGGCCTCGTTGATGCCGGTCGAGAAGCTGCCGGCCGCCGCCTGGCAGACCGCGTTCGGGCTCGGTTTCGTCTCCGCCGTCTTCGACAATATCCCTCTCACCGCGCTGGCGCTGAAGCAGGGCGGCTATGATTGGGGCTATCTCGCCTATGCGGTGGGTTTCGGCGGCTCGATGATCTGGTTCGGCTCGTCGGCCGGCGTCGCCCTGTCCAACATGTACCCGGAAGCAAAATCCGTCGGTCTCTGGCTGCGCCACGGCTGGTTTGTCGCGATCGCCTATGTCATCGGCTTTTTCGTGATGCTCGCCGTCATAGGCTGGCGCCCGGACAATAAAATCCTGCGCGCGGCAGACGCGGCGCCGATCACAACCACTGGCGTCGTCAACGCTTCGAATTGATCGTGGCGATTGTTGGTGAGCCGCCAAACTTGCCGGGGTCTCGCATCTGGTGAGGCGATTGGTCGCAAGGCCGCGCTATCGCTTAGCAAAGCCGACCATCGGAAGCTTGCCGAGATCGTCGCAGCTTTGTTTCCGCGGCTGCGCTCGATTTGTTATCCTGCGTACAACAGAAAGAAGCCAGGGCGTCAGAGCCCACGCAGCTTGGCGGCAGAGTTGCGTGCGTGCGCCGCGAAAGCCCGGCAATAAGGGAGGAATCGATGCCGCATCGCGTGCTCGTGGTCGACGACGAGGCGAATATCCTCCTGTCGCTCGAGTTTCTAATGAAGAAGGCCGGCTATGAGGTCCGCACCGCGCGCGACGGCGAGGAGGCGCTCGCCGAGATGCGCAAGGCGCGCCCCGATCTCGTGCTGCTCGACGTCATGATGCCCAAGCGCAACGGCTTTCACGTTTGCGAGATGATCCGCGCCAATCCGGAATGGAAGGATGTCCGCGTCATCATGCTGACAGCCAAGGGGCGCGACGTGGAACGCGAAAAGGGCCTCGCGGTCGGCGCCGACGACTACATCACCAAGCCGTTCTCGACTCGGGAGGTGGTCGAACGGGTCAGTGGATGGCTTGTGGGCGCCCCTGGTTCGGCCGACGGAAGCGGCGAGCGATGCGGGCCCCCGGTGCAGTAGCGATCCTTCTTGGCCTGCTGGCCCTCGCCGCGTTCACGGTCTCCGGGCTTGCGATGTGGTGGGCGATCAAGAGCGGCGGGTCCGCCGGCGCCTACATGTCGATTGCCTTCGTCGTCGCCGCCGCGATGGCGGCGGCCGCTTACGGCCTGCTGCATCGCAAGCTGCTGAAACCGCTCGCGACGCTGACCGGCGAACTGACGATGCACGCCCAAACCAGGATCGATCGAGCGCCGACGATCGACCCCGGCCACTGGCTCGACGGGATGCCGGCGTCGGTCACGAAGTTCGTTTGCACGCTGCGTGCCGCGCGCGGCGAGATCGACAAGGCCGTGATCGTCGCCACCTTGCGGGCGGAGGCGCAGAAGAGCCGGCTCGAAGCCATTCTGCTCGATCTCTCCGAAGGCGTGATCGTGTGCAATCTCGATCATCGCATCCTGCTCTACAATCAGGCGGCCGCCCGCATTCTCCACATGCGCGATGCGCTCGGGCTCGATCGTTCGCTGTTCGGCCTGCTCACCCGCGAACCGATCATCTACACGCTCGAACTGCTGTTCGAACAGGCCGAGGCGGCGAAAGACGACGAGGAGTTCGGCCGCGAAGCGAGTCCGGAGGCGGCGACGCGCCACTTCGTATGCAGCGCGGTCGATCTGAGCGCGCTGCTTCAGGCCCGATTGAGCCTGGTGCGCGAGTCGTCCGGGATCGTTTCCGGCTATGTGCTGACCTTCGCGGATGTGGGCGCCGAACTCGAGAGCCTGGCGCAGCGCGACGCCCTGCTGCGCGAGGTCGCGGTGGAATGGCGGCGGCCGCTCGCGAGCCTGCGGGCCGCCGCCGAGATGCTGGCCGAACATCCCGAACTCGCGCCCAACGAGCGGAGCGCCTTCGAGAACATCCTCGGCAAGGAGGTCGAGGCGCTCAACCATCGGTTCGGCGAACTGACCCGCGACTACGACCGCCTGGCGGCGGGACCCTGGCCGCTCGCCGACATCCACTCGCTCGACCTGTTCCGCGCGGTGCGCAAGCATCTGGCCGAAGTCGACGGCATCCATGTCACTCCCGTCGGCGTGCCGGCCTGGGTCCATGCCGACAGCCACTCTTTGCTGCTCGC
>DASUPI010000122.1:0-8858 GCA_036281135.1 Rhodoplanes sp.
CTAGGGACATTCCACATGCGGCTCCTCGTCGTCGAGGACGATCCTGACCTCAACCGCCAGCTCGCGACCGCGCTGACCGACGCCGGTTACGTGGTCGATCGCGCCTTCGACGGCGAAGAAGCGCATTATCTCGGCGAGACCGAGCCCTATGACGCGGTGATCCTCGACATCGGGCTCCCGAAGCTTGACGGCATTTCCGTGCTGGAAGCGTGGCGGCGGACCGGGCGGGCGATGCCGGTCCTGCTGCTCACCGCGCGCGACCGCTGGAGCGACAAGGTGCAGGGCTTCGACGCCGGCGCCGACGACTACGTAGCCAAGCCGTTTCATCTCGAGGAAGTGCTGGCGCGCATCCGCGCGCTGCTCCGTCGCTCCGTCGGCCACGCCAAGAGCGAGTTTCTGTGCGGGTCGGTGCGCCTCGATTCGCGCACGGGCCGCGTCACCGTCGACGGCGTGCCGGTGCGGCTCACCTCGCACGAGTACCGCCTGCTGTCCTACCTCATGCATCATACCGGGCGGGTGGTGTCCCGCACCGAACTGGTCGAGCACCTTTACGACCAGGACTTCGACCGCGATTCGAACACCATCGAGGTGTTCGTCGGGCGTATCCGCAAGAAGCTCGGGGTCGAGGTCATCCAAACCGTGCGTGGGCTGGGCTATCTCCTCACTCCGCCCAGCGACGTGCCCTGAGCTGCATGCGCACGAACTCGCTCGCGTTCCGGCTATTCCTTTCGGCCACAACGTGGACCGTCGTCATTCTCTTCGCCACCGGCGTCAGCCTCTCCTCGCTCTATCACGAGGCCGTCGAGCGCTCCTTCGATCGTCGGCTCGGCGTTTATCTCCGCACGCTGGTCGCCGCGATAGCGGCGCCGGAGGAGGGGGGCGATCGCGGCTCTCTGTCGCTCGGCGAGCCGCTGTTCGACCTGCCGCTCTCCGGCTGGTACTGGCAAGTTACCCACCTCAACACCCCCAAGCCCGAGACCCGCCTGTCGCGTTCGCTGTGGGACGGCACGCTGCCGCATCTCGCCGATCGGCAGGTGCAGGCGACCACCGACGGCACCCGCCGCAGCTATATCGACGGGCCGGAGGATCAGCGGCTGCGGCTTGTCGAGCGCACCGTCGACCTCGGCGAGGAGGGCCGCTATCTCGTCTCGATTGCCGGCGACCCGCAGGAAATCGAGGAGGAGATGCGGGCCTTCAACCAGACGCTCGCGATCACCTTCGTCATGCTCGCCGCGGTGCTCCTCCTCATCACCATGTTCCAGGTGCGGTTCGGGCTTGCCCCGCTCAAGCGCATCTCGGAAAGCCTGGCCGCGATCCGGACCGGCCGCGCGGAACGGCTAGAAGGCCAGTTCCCGGTTGAGATCGAGCCGCTCGCGCGCGAAACCAATGCGCTGATCGACGCGAACCGGCAGGTGGTCGAACGGGCGCGTACGCATGTCGGCAACCTGGCGCATGCGCTCAAGACCCCGCTCTCGGTGATCGTCAACGAGGCTGCGGCGCATTCCGGCGAGCCGTTCGCCGGAAAGATGCGCGAGCAGGCCGACATCATGCGCGATCAGGTCACGCGGCATCTCGAGCGGGCGCGATTCGCCGCCCGCCTCACGGTGGTCGGCGTGGTGACCGAGGTGTCTCCGGTGGTCACGGCGCTCGCGCGCATGATGGAGAAGCTGTACCACGAACGCGGCATTCAGATCGAAGTGGATGCGCCGGACCCGGTCCGCTTTCTCGGCGAGCGCCAGGACCTCGAGGAAATGGTCGGCAATCTGGTCGACAACGCCTGCAAATGGGCCGCGTCGCGGGTGTCGATCACGGTGGAATCGGAAACCCGCGCCGGGAAGGGGCTTCCGCCCGCGGTTCGTATCGTCATCGACGATGACGGCCCCGGCCTTTCGGCGACCGAGCGCGAGCAGGTCGCGCAGCGCGGCCAAAGGCTCGACGAAACGAAACCGGGTTCGGGGCTCGGCCTTTCGATCGTGCTCGAGCTTGCCGCGCTTTACGGCGGCAGCCTCAATCTCTCCCCTGCGCCGATCGGCGGCCTGCGCGCCGAACTCGTTCTGCCCGGGTCCGAACAGCCCGGCCGGACATGGGCCCATCCCTGAGGCGCGGCTCGGACGGCCAAGTTTTGCCCCATTCCTTGCCTCATTGTTGGACGCGCGAGCGCAAGATCGACGGCAATTCGTGGTCGATTCGGTGCGGTGCGCGGGGGAGGCGCCCATGCTTTCGAAGATCACCCTGACGACGGTCGGGCTGGCCGCCTTCGCCCTTGCCGGTTGCGCCGGCGATCCCGTAACCGGGGCCGGCCCGCGCCAGAATACCGGAACGCTGGTCGGGGCGCTGACCGGCGCGGCGATCGGCTCGACGATCGGCGGCAATACCGGCGCGCGGGTCGCGGCAGGCGTCGCCGGCGCGGCGGTCGGCGGACTCATCGGCAATCGCATCGGCGCCGCGCTCGACGACGAGGATCGCCGGCTTGCCTATGAGGCGCAATTGGAGGCGCTCGAATCGGGACGGTCCGGCGCGCCGAAGAACTGGCGCAATCCGGATTCCGGCCGCTACGGCACCATCATTCCTGGTCCCGCCTATGACCAGGCCGGCGCCCAGTGCCGCCATTTCACCCACACGATCTATATCGACGGAACGCCGCAGACCGCGCGCGGCACCGCCTGCCGCAACCCGGACGGAAGCTGGACGCCGGTCGGCTGACCGGCACAGCAAGCTGCTGACCCGCTGATCTCCGATACCGCGCGTGCATCCGCGTCAGCGTGATCACGACAGCAGGTAGTGTTCTAATTTGATCTTGATGGTTCATGGTTTGCCGAATGCTTCGATAAGCGTTACGCTTGCCCCGATCAAATAGAATCCATGCATCGCAATAGCTGTTTTTGCCTCAGCCGCAAATTTAAATCTGTTTTCGTCAATAGTCATAAAATCTTCCCAATGCCCCTTCGGGGAAATGCTCGGCAGTTTGTCGGGATTACTCTTATCCAAAACACCGAAAATCGAGCTGCTCTTTGCATGCTCGCTTACCCACATCATCACCGTGAATTGCATTGTGCGCCTCCTGCCTTGACGTTTGGTCCACCAATTCCTCAAGCGACCATAGCCAGATTAGGACACTACCGGACAGCGATTTCCGGATCGGGTGCGTGCTCTCCCGCTAGCCTTTGCGAACTCCTGGCAGGCGCCGCCGCGGGCCGCCGCCAGTTACCGATCGCGATCGCGGCGGCCAGCACCGCGATCCAAATCAACCGGTTCTGATAGCGATCGTTGGGGTTCGAGAACACCCCGCAGATGACCGCATTGCCGACGAGGGCGAGCAGAACCGTCGCGCCCAGCGCGCCGGTGAGCGCCCCGAACCGGTCCGCGCGCCGGCTTGCGACCACAAAGCCGATCAGCACGAGGCTCATCGCCGCTGCCGGCACATGGACGAGGTTGATCGCGCTCACGTCGGGCTGATCGCGCTGCTGCCGGGCCGACAGGAACCGGGCATCGGCGCGCGGCGACAGCACGCGCGCGAACGTCTCGATCGCGTCGATATTGTCGCTCCGCTTGACCGACAGAATCGTGCGGATGGAGGCGAACTGCTCCACGGCCGCGCGAATGGCGGCGTCGAGATGCGCCGCGGGATAGACGCGCAGCGTCGCAAGGATAAGCCGCCGCGCCTCCGGCGCGTATCGGTCCCAGCCGCCGAGCTTGTGGATCGGGCTCGCATAGGTCCACAGCCATTCATCGGCGGTGCCGGGCAGTTCGGCGGCATAGTCACAGAGCTTGATCGTCGCATCCGGGCACTTGTCGTCGAGATAGCGCTTGATGAGACCGTCCTGGAGCACGCGTCCGAACACGAAGCTCGTTCCGCCGGGGGTGAATACGAATTGCCGCGCGATCAGAAAGTTGGACGCGGGGCCGAGCACGACGCCGACGGCGACGGCGAGCGCGGGCGCGGCAAGTTGCGGCCGCGGCAGACCGATCCGCCCACCGGCGAGGCGCATCAGGCCGAAGCAGGCGATGAGGCCGAGGCAAAGGGCGAGCGTGCCCATATGGCTTGCGATCGCGAGCGCGATGACGACGCCGAGGACAAGCGTCTCGAAGCGACCCAGAGCGTCCCGCCGGACGGCGATGAGATAGAGAGCGAGCACGGCCCATCCCACCAGAATGTCGGGCATCAGCTGCGAGACATACCAGGGCAGGGATGAGAACGCAGCGAGCGCGAGCGTGATCAGGACGGCCGGTCCCGGTTTCTCCCCGAGGCCGTGCGTACGCAGCAGAGCCCGCACGATGAAGACGGTCACCGCCGCCTGGATCACGACATTCGGCCAGAAGTCGAAGGAAAGGCCCGAAGCGAGAAACGCGCCGTACAGGGCGGACCGGCCGATCGTGAGCGTGCCTTCCAACGCGCGCAGGAGATAGCCGCCGGTATCGGGAAAGATCAGCGGGAAACCGTTCCACACGGCGGGCCAGAGAAGCAGCGCGAGCATCGCCGGCACGACGAGCCGGTCGCGCCGCGCGCGGGGTCGCGTGCGGGCCGCTTCGGTCACGTCATGACCGGGCGGCGGATCCGGGCGGGCGCCAGTCATAGATCCAGTCATAGCGGCTGAGCAGGAAGTCGCTCCCGAGCATGATCGTCATCGCGAAATCGCGCATCAGGGCCGCAGGCCCGCCCAGGTGATAGACCACGCCATTGGACCGCGCGGCGCGTTGAACCCGCGCGGTCCGCTCCCGCCGCTGATTTTCGTAGTTGCGCATCGCGGCGGCGGTGCCGCCCGGCACGCTCGCGAGCGCATGCCCGAGGACGGCCGCGTCCTCGATCGCCATGGCCGCGCCTTGCGCCATGAACGGCAGCATCGGGTGCGCCGCGTCGCCCAGGAGGGTCGCAATCCCACGACCCCAGCGGCGCAGCGGCCGGTGATCGTACAGCGCCCATTTGAGCCATTGCTCGGGAGCGGCGAGCAGCGTGCGCGCGGGCTCCGCCCAATCCGCAGCGGAAAAACGCGCCAACAGCTCGTCGCGGTCGCTGCGCGTGCTCCAATCCGTCCCGGTCCACGCGCCGGTCGAGATCGCGACGATGTTGACCGCCTCGCCGGCGCACACCGGGTAGTGCACGAGATGGCTGTCGGGTCCGATCCATAAATGCACCACCGGGTCGCGGAACTCGGCCGGAACCGCGCCGGCCGGCACGAGCGCACGCCAGGCGGTGCGGCCTGCCGGTTGCGGCGGCGATTTTTCGCCGAGCCACGTGCGGACCGTCGACCAGAGCCCGTCAGCGCCGACGAGCCCGATGCCGGTCGCATTCCCTGTTCCCGACTGGCGGAGATAGTTGACCGTGACGCCTTCCGGGTGGACCGCGAAGGCCTGAACACGGGCGCCGAGTTCGAGAGTGATGTCCGGATGCTCGTTCACCGCGGCGAGCAGCGCCGCCTGCAGGTCGCCGCGATGGATGACCCAATAGGGCGCGCCGTAATAATGCTGCGCGCGACCGACCGGCAGGAGCGCCAGGTCGCGCCCGTTGCCCGCTTTGCGGACGCGGACGGCTTCGGGGGCGACCACGCGCGGCCGCAGGCGTTCCGCGAGGCCGAGCGCGATCAGGACGCGCGTCGCATTGGGCGATAGCTGGAGTCCGGCTCCGGTCTCTTCAAGCCGCATCGCCTGTTCGAGCAGGCGCACCCGCAGTCCGCGGGACGCAAGCGCCAGCGCGGCGGTCAGGCCGCCGATGCCGGCGCCGGCAATGATGATCGTTTGCGAGGAGGACACGACACCCGTTCACCGCTCCATCGATCACGCCGCGGTCGCCTCGGTCAGGGCGCATTCCGGCGGCCGTGCTTCAAACGGATCGAGATTAGGATCGTGCCGATAAAGCGTCGAGCAATAGGGGCAGACAATTTCGTGGTCGTTTCCCATATCAAGGAAGATATGCGGATGATCGAAAGGCGGCAGCGCGCCGATGCACATGAAGCGCTGGGCGCCGATCTCGATGACAGGCACGCCCAGATCGTTATGGAAATGGGGAACGACTCTTTCTGTCATGACCGTATCTTCTCGCGAGCGTCAGATTCCGCCGTCGGCCCGAGGCCGGCGCGGACCATAGCGGGCAAGCGATGCGATTCCTAGTGCGGTTCCCGCGGGCTTGGCGAAACCGTCGCGACGACGCGGGCGCAGATGCGTGCCGCCAGCGCCGGGTCCGAAACGCCTGTGCGGGACGGAACACATGAGGCCGTCCCGGAGGCAGGCACGCACTCGCACGGCGCTGACAATTCTTGTTGCATTGATCCTGGCGGGGGCCGTGGCGCTTCTCGGGCCGCGCGCCTTTGACGCTGGATACCTGTTGCTTCACCAGGACGATCCGGTCGCGCTCGCCGATCACGTTGTCCGGACATCGCTCGATCCCGCCGTGGCGCAACGCGAGATCGAGGCGGCGCTCGCGGCGAACGATCCCGAACTCGCCGCAAGCTTTGTCGAGCTTGCCCGCGGGCAGGGGGCCGCGGTCGACACGGACCTGCTGCAGCGGGTAGAAGCGGCAAACTCGACCATGGCCCGCAGGTCGCAGGCGGCCGGCAGCTTCGCGCATGGTTTCGTCACTGGCGTGCCGCAGGACGCCGTCGGGCTCGCCGGGACCGCGGCCGGCGATCTTTTCGTGTTCGGCGACATTCGCGACGCGTTGCGCGAGGGCCGGCGGCTCGCCTCCGGCGAGGAGGCCGACGAACTGATTCTCGGGCTCGCGCTGGTCGGCATTGCGGTGACGGCCGGGACCTATGCTTCGCTCGGGGTCGGCGCGCCGGCGCGGCTCGGCGTGTCGGTCATCAAGGGCGCGCGCAAGGCGGGACGGATCGGCAACCGGCTCACCGGCGAGATCGGCCGATCGCTGCGCGGCGCGGTCGACCTGCCGGCGCTGAAAACCGCGGTCTCGCCCGTCTCGCTGGCGCAGCCGGCGACGGCGGTGCGCGCCGCGCGGGAGGCGGTCAAGCTCGAGCGGGCGGGCGGCCTCGTCCGCCTGATGGGAGATACCGGCCGCGTGCAGGCGAAAGCCGGAACCCGCGCCGCCATGGACGGATTGAAGATCGCCGAGACGCCGAAGGACATGGGGCGCGTCGCGCGCCTCGCCGAGGCGAAGGGGAGCAGGACGCGGGCGATCCTCAAGCTCGGCGGGCGGGCGGCGATCGCGCTTACCGTCGCCTCGCTCAACCTGGCGAGCTGGACGTTCAGCGCGCTGGTGGCGATCATCGGCTTTTGCGCCACGATCAAGGGCTTGACCGAGCGCGCTACCCGTCGCTGGCTCGCTTGGCGCAAAGGCGCTCCGCGCGCGGTTTGCTAGGCGATGGAGGGCGGACTCCGGAATGGAAAGCAAGCCGCCTTCGTTGCTCATCTGTTTTCACAACTTATTCAGATAAGCCAATGTAGATCAATAACCGCTCGCTCGTTGCAAGACCGCAGTTGACAGCCCGTCCATGCCGACCTTCCGCCACGGCCCGGTTGAGATCGCCTACCTCGACGAAGGGGAGGGCGAGCCGATCGTGCTGGTGCACGGCTTTGCCTCCAACAAGGAGGTCAACTGGGTTTCGACGCGCTGGGTCGCAACGCTGACGCGCGCGCGGCGGCGGGTGATCGCTCCCGACATGCGCGGCCACGGCGCTTCGACCAAATTGTACGATCCCGCTTCCTACCACACATCGATCATGGCCGACGACGTGCGCGCGCTGCTCGACCATCTCGGGCTCGGCTGGGCCGACATTCTCGGCTATTCGATGGGAGCACGCATCGCGGCCTTCCTTGCGCTCGCCGATCCCGAGCGGGTGCGCTCGGCCATCCTGGGCGGTCTCGGCATCCGCCTGGTCGAGAGCGCCGGCCTGCCCGAGGGGGTGGCCGAAGCGCTGGAGGCGCGGTCGGCCGCCGACGTGCCCGACCGGCAGAGCCGCGGCTACCGCGAATTCGCCGAGGAGACCGGGTCCGACCTCGCCGCGCTCGCCGCCTGCATCCGCGGATCGCGGCAAAGCCTCACGCCCACCGAGGCGGCGCGAATCGCGCTTCCCGTCCTGATCGCGGTCGGGACGAAGGATGAAATCGCCGGCTCGCCGCACGAATTGGCGGCGTTGATCCCGGGCGCGCAGGCGATCGACATTCCGCGCCGCGATCATATGCGCGCGGTGGGCGACAAGGCGTTCAAGCAAGCCGTGCTGCAGTTCCTGGGCGAGCGGCCTTAGACGGCGCCCGTTAGGGATGATGCAAGAAACGCGATCGGATGTGGAAACGGGTGGATCCCGATGTGCTAGAGCGAATTCCGGTCCGGTGGTATCCGGAAAATGCTCTAACCTGCACCCGCAGGTGACGATGCCTGCGGAGCCCGACCATGCGCCCGCCTCACGATCTCGGGCTGTGATGCGCGGCGCGTCGAGCACGGTATACTGGATTTGTTGAATCTGCCGGGAGGGCCCTACGTGGACGCGCTCGAAATCAGGAAGCTCGAAGCCTATATGCGCCGCCTGTTCGGCAATGCGCGGCTGCACGTGGTGCCGCGGCCCAAGAAGGAAGACTCGGCCGAAGTCTATATCGGCGAGGAGTTCATCGGCGTCATGTTCGTCGACGACGAGGACGAAGAGCGCTCCTACAACTTCCAGATGGCCATTCTCGGCGCGGACCTGGATTAGCCCGGCGACCGCATCACCCCGCCGGCTTCGGCCGCAGTTCGGCGACGAGCCGGTCGAGCCCGCTCGCCAGAGCGCGCCAATCGGCGAGCCACGCGCGCGGGAAACGGACGGTGACGTTCGCATGCCCAACGAATCGCTCGAGCAGACAGGCGGCCGGGGCGAGCGTGTTGGTCGACCGGCTGCAGCGGGCGGCGAAACGCTCCGGCGCGCTCTCGTCATAGA
>DASUPI010000123.1:0-5671 GCA_036281135.1 Rhodoplanes sp.
CGTGCGATGAGGACAAGACGGCCGCAGCCAGCGTGGAGCGCTAGCGAATAATCCCGCGGCAGATGCCGGTCTGGATACAGGGGCCATTCATGGCCGGCACAATGGGGAAGGCCGCGGCCCGCGTCAAGAGCCCGACCGGGCAACAGCGCCGGGCCGCCGGCCCGCGGGCGATCGATCGCGCCGCGGTTCCGGGAGCCGGCCCCAAGGGGTTAAGGCCGCCTTAACGCTTCTGTCGCACTCTCATGTCTTGTTCCAATCGAGCACAGTCATGCGGTCCCTTCTTGCCGTCGCGGTCGCCGTCGCGGTCATAGCCTCCCTGTCCGCTGCGCAGGCGGAAAAACGGATCTTCGTCATCGCCAGCAATTCCGACGGTTACGGCATCGACCAGTGCCTCGCGACCGGCGCGCGATGCGGCACGGCGGCCGCAACCGCTTTCTGCCAGGGCCGCGAATTCGCGCAGGCGACCTCGTTCGGCAAGGTGGATCGCGACGAGATCACCGGGGCGGTTCCCAATTACGGGGTGGGCTGCCGTCGCGCTTCTTGCGCCGACTTCATCGCGATCGAATGCACCCGGTAGCGCAGCGTTGCCGCGCCGACTATTAGAGCGGGTTTTCGCTGAAGTTAACCGATCATGGATTCCGCTCGTCCCCGCGCAAGCGGGGACCCAGTAGCCGTTGAAGCAAACTGGATTCCCGCTTCGCGGGAATGAGCGGAATGCGGATCAGGACGGCGATCCGACGTCCGCCGAGTTGCGCCGCTTCCGCCTTTCCGTCATCTTCGCCCGCGTAACGGAAAGTCCCAACCTCAGAACGGGCCGAGACCATCGCCTGCAATGCCAGGAGCCCGCGTGACGCTCTATTCCTTTTTCCGGTCGTCGGCGGCCCATCGGGTGCGGATCGCGCTCAATCTCAAGGGCCTCGACTATGCGATCGCGCCGATCCATCTGAGCAAGGATGGCGGCCGG
Organism: Rhodoplanes sp.; assembly: GCA_036281135.1. Taxonomy (GTDB): domain Bacteria; phylum Pseudomonadota; class Alphaproteobacteria; order Rhizobiales; family Xanthobacteraceae; genus Rhodoplanes. The sequence goes on from DASUPI010000123.1 coordinate 965, forward strand.
CAGAAAAGCCCGGAGTACCGCGCGATCAACCCGCAGATGCGCGTGCCCGCCTTGGCGTTGCCGAGCGGCGAGGTTCTCACCCAGTCGCTCGCAATCATCGAATATCTCGAAGAGACCTGTCCCGAGCCGCCGCTGCTGCCGGGCGATCCGATCGCGCGCGCGCAGGTGCGCGCGGTCGCCGACATCATCGCGTGCGACATTCACCCGCTCAACAACACCGCGCCGCTCGCCTACCTCAAGGGCAAGCTCGGACACGGCCAGGCGGAGACCAACGCCTGGTACGCCCATTGGATCGCGCTCGGCTTCGAGGCGATCGAGCCGCTGATCCGGCCGGGCCCCTATGCGTTCGGCGCGGGCGTGACCATGGCCGATGTCTTTCTGGTGCCGCAGGTGTTCAACGCGCGCCGGTTCAACGTTCCGCTCGACCGGTTTCCCAAGATCGCGAGCGTAGCGGCTGAATGCCTGAAGATCGCGGCATTCGACCGCGCGCGCCCGGAAAACCAGCCGGACGCCGAATAGGTGGCCTCCGCGGCAGGCCCCGAGCCAGCCTTCGCCCGCATCGTTCAGGTCGTTCTCTGGATGGCGGGGACGCTCCTGTCGTTCTCGGCCGTCGCAATCGCGATCCGCAGCCTCGCGGGCGCGTTCAGCGTCTTTGAGATTCTCGCCGCCCGCTCTCTCGTCGGTCTCGTCATCCTGCTCGTCCTCGGCATCGGGCATGCGCCGCTCAGGCGCAGCATTTCGCTACGCCGCATCGGCCTGCATGTCGCCCGCAACACGATTCACTTCAGCGGCCAGTATCTCTGGGCGCTCGGGGTCACGCTGTTGCCGCTCGCCACCGTGTTCGCGCTCGAGTTCACGATGCCGGCCTTCACCGTGCTGCTCGCCGCTCTGGCGCTCGGCGAACGGCTGACGCCGAGCCGGCTCGGCGTCGTCGCGTTCGGACTGATCGGAACGCTGGTGATCGTGCGGCCGGGCCTGGAAACCTTCCGCCCCATGGCGGTTCTGGTCATCGTCGCCGCCTTCGCCTTTGCCGTGTCGCTGATCATGCTCAAGCGGCTCACCACGACGGAAACCGGCTATGCGATCGTGTTTTTCATGAACCTGATTCAGCTTCCGCTCGCGCTTGCCGGCAGCGATCCATTGTTCCTGCTGCGCATCGACGCCGCGGGGCTCGTGGCCGTGCTGGCGCTCGGCTTTTTCGGCCTCTCCGCGCATTACTGCATCGCCAAGGCGTTTTCAGTGGGCGATGCGAGCCTCGTGGTGCCGCTCGACTTCCTGCGCCTTCCGCTGATCGCGGTGGTCGGCTGGGCGCTGTACGGGGAAAAGCTCGATCCCTTCGTGTTCGTAGGCTCGGCCCTGATCATCGCCGGCATCGTGTGGAATCTGCACGCCGAAGCGCGCGCCGCAGGACGGGCCGAGTGAGGCGGAAACCATCGTCCTTTGAGGCCTGTGAACCCCGTCCTTGATCCACACTTTGGACACCATTCCAGCGCTTTCTCCCAAGCGAAAACGCAGCCGGGCGCGTCCCGGCCGCGCAGCGGGGGATCATCATGAGAACGGGTCTTCGCCGGCTCAGCGCAGCGATCCTTGTGGCATCGGCCATGAGCTGCAGCGCGATTGCGCAGGCGCAGCTGAGCCCGCTTTGCGGGCGGCTCGAAGGCCAGCTCTCGCTGATCAACCGCGGGGGCGACCCCAACCAGCAGGAGCAGGCGCGCCGCTACGAGGAGGCGCTCGGCCGCCAGCAGGCCGATCTCGACCGCCTGATCGCCCAGTCGCGCCGTCTGGGCTGCGAGAGCATGGGCATCTTCTCGCTGTTCACCAGTCAGCCGGCCGAATGCCGGCCGCTCAACGGGCAGATCCAGGAGATGCGCGCCAATATCAGCCGCCGGCAGGTGGAGCTGCAGCGCCTGCAAGGCGGCGACCTGGAGGGCCAGCGGCAAGCGGTCATCGCCGCGCTCGCGCAGAACAATTGCGGCCAGCAATACCAGGCGGCGGCGAACCAGCAGCGCGGGTTCTTCGGCGCGCTGTTCGGCAGCAATCCCGTCCTACCCGCGCCGGACGGGTTGACGTCCTCCACCTATCGGACGCTGTGCGTTCGCACCTGCGACGGCTATTATTTCCCGATCTCGTTCCAGGCGAGCTCGACGCGCTTTCCGGAAGACGAGCAGACCTGCCAGCGGCTTTGCCCGGCAGCCGAGGTGGCGCTCTATACCCACCGCAATCCGGGGGAAGAGGTAGGCCAGTCCGTATCGCTCGCCGGCCGTCCCTATCGCGATCTGCCGACCGCGTTCCGTTACCGACAGGCGCTCGACCAGGCCTGCACCTGTCGCAAGCCGGGCCAGAGCTGGGCCGAAGCGCTCGGCGTCGGCCGCGACACGACGATCGAGCGCGGCGATATCGTCGTCACCGAGGAGCGCTCCAAGGCGATGGCGCAGCCGCGCAACGACGCGCAAAGCCGGCCGATCCGCGTCGACGCCAGCAAGCCCGCCGCCGGCCCCGGCGCGACGCCGCCCGGAACGCCGCCGAGCGCGGGGGCTGCCGATTCCGACGCCCCGACAGGCCCGGTGCGAACGGTCGGCCCGACCTTCGTCCCGGCGCGGTGAGGCGCGAAGCGGACCACGGGTACGCCGGCTTCTTTCTCACGCGCTTTCCGGATCATCGCCGCGCACGGCACTTGGGGGCGTCAGAACTCACTTGGTGGGTCTTCGCCACCTCCCCCGGAACGGGGGAGGTCACATGTCGTAGGCTTCGCTGCGACCTGCGCCGCTTGCCACCAGGTCCGCATCGGGCTCGGTGAGCGGGAGGCCGGCATCGCGGAAGCGGTTGGTGATGGGATAGCGCCGGTCGCGTCCGAAGTTTTTCAAGGTCACCTTGACGCCCGGCGCCGCCTGCCGGCGCTTGTATTCGGCGAGATTGAGCATGCGTTCGACGCGCACGACCATGTCGCAATCGAAGCCCTGCGCCACGATCGCCGCGATCGGCTCCTCGCGTTCGACCAGCCGCTCGAGGACGGCGTCGAGCACAACATAGGGCGGCAGCGTGTCCTGATCGGTCTGGTTCTCGCGCAGCTCCGCCGTGGGCGCGCGGGTGAGGATGTTCTCCGGGATCACGCGGCCGGAAGGCCCGAGCGCCCAATCCGGCTTCCATTCGTTGCGCAGCCGGGACAGCCGGTAGACCTCGGTCTTGTATAGATCCTTGATCGGATTGAACCCGCCATTCATATCACCGTAGAGCGTCGCGTAGCCGACCGACATTTCCGACTTGTTGCCGGTCGTCACCACCATCAGATGGAACTTGTTGGAAACGGCCATGAGGATCGTGCCGCGCGCGCGCGCCTGCAGATTCTCCTCGGTCACGTCGCGCGGCAGGCCGGCGACGAGCGGCGCGATCGCTGCCTCCAACCCCTCGACCGCCGGCGCGATCGGCACGATGTCGTACTGGACGCCGAGCGCAGTCGCGACCGCGGCGGCATCGCTCAACGACTCCGCCGACGTGAAGCGATAAGGCAGCATCACGCAGCGCACGCGCTTGGCGCCCAGCGCGTCGACCGCAAGCGCGGCGCACAGCGCCGAATCGACCCCGCCGGACAGCCCGAGCACCACGCCGGGAAAGCCGTTCTTCTCCACATAGTCGCGCAGCCCGAGCACGCAGGCGGAATAGTCGGCCTGTTCCCCTTCCTCGATGGGTGCGATCGGCCCGCCGATGCAGCGCCAGCCGTCATTGCGCCGCTCCCAGTGCAGCGTGGTCACGCTCTCGCGGAAGGCGGGGAGCTGGAAGGCGAGCGACCGGTCGGCATGCAGGCCGAAAGACGCGCCGTCGAACACGAGCTCGTCCTGTCCCCCGACCTGGTTCACATAGAGAAGCGGAAGGCGGCTTTCGGTCACGCGCGCGACCGCCACGTTGAGCCTCACCTCGTCCTTGGCGCGGCTATACGGCGACCCGTTCGGCACGATCAGAATTTCGGCGCCGGTTTCGGCGAGGCACTCGACCACGTCCTCGTAATCGCCCCATTCGGTCCAGATGTCCTCGCAGATGGGGACGCCGAGCCGCACGCCGCGAAAGTTCACCGGCCCGGACGGCAGTCCGTGGGCGAAGACGCGGCGCTCGTCGAACACGCCATAGTTCGGCAGGTTCACCTTTAGCCGCACCGCCGCGATGCGTCCGCCGTCGAGCAGGCAATAGGCATTGTAGAGCTTTCCCTCTTCCACCCAGGGAGCGCCGACCAGGACGGCGGGGCCGCCGTCCGCCGTTTCGCAGGCAAGCGCCTCGACCGTGCTGCGGCAGGCCGCCTGAAACGCCGGCTTCAACACGAGGTCTTCGGGCGGGTAACCGGAGATGAAGAGCTCGGGGAGCGCGATCAGGTTGGCGCCATCGGCCGCCGCCTGGCGTCGTGCGCGCCGCAGCTTCTCGGCATTGCCGGCCACGTCCCCGACCACGGCGTTGAGCTGCGCGGCGGCGATGGCGAGACGATCGGCGGGGCGGAGGTTCATGCGAAACCTCTAGCGCGCCGGGCGCGCCTTTCGCAATCGGGGCGGCGGCAGACATGGCGGCCGGCGGGCCGCGTCGACCCCAACCAGCCTATCCCCGGAAGTTCGCGAGACGATACCGCACGTTAGCGCCCTGCGGTTTGGATGCCTTGACATACAAGTTAAAGTAGCACAACTTAACGTGCATTCTGGTCTATGAACCGTTTCAACCAAACAGCGC
>DASUPI010000124.1:0-2912 GCA_036281135.1 Rhodoplanes sp.
GTGCAAATGCCGATCACGACCAGCCAGGGCTCATGGCCCGGTTTGGTGCGTTCCTGATCCGTTTGCGGGTCGGGGAGGCTGCTCAGCGGGACGGCGAGCGACTCTTCCACTTCCTGTTTGGTGCGGTGCGAGATGAAGATCGGTTTGCTGCGCCAAGTCACCTTGATCACCTGCCCCTCGGCGATCGGGGCGAGATCGACCTCGATGGGGGCGCCGGCGGCGACGGTGGAGGCGTCCGGATTCATCTGCGCGATCAACGGAACGAGCGTCAAGCCAACGCCGATCGCCCCGACTGCGCCGGTCGCGATATAAAGGAAATCGCGGCGCGTCAACGCGGCTTGCAAAGTCGTGTCGCTCACGTGTCAGTCCCTTTTTTTCAATGATGGGGGTTCACCTGGGGTCAAATTCACCTCGGGGAGGGCCGGACCGGCGGAAAGCCGGGGCGGGTAGGACCACGCAGCGGGGCGGCAAGGCAGGCCTGCGCCGGCACTGTCTGCGCGTTTAATTGGCACCCTTGCGGAGGGAGCGCAAGCCCGCTGCGCAGGTGCAGCATCGGCCTGTCATATTATTTTAAACCACAGGCCCAGGAAATGCCTCGACGGGCAAGGCGTCGCATCGGAGAACGCCGCAGCCATGCGGATCGCGTTGTTCGAACCGGATATTCCGCAGAACGCCGGGACCATGCTGCGGCTTGCCGCCTGCCTTGGTCTTGACGCCCATCTCATCGAGCCGGCCGGCTTTCCGACCACCGACCGGGCCTTCCGCCGCGCCGGCATGGACTATCTCGACCAGGTCGCCCTCACCCGGCATGCCTCATGGGCGCGCTTCGAGGCCTGGCGCCGCGCCGAAGCCCTGCGCCTCGTCCTGTTGACGACGGCCGGCGACACGCCCTATCTCGCGCATCGCTTCCGCCCCGAGGACATCCTGTTGTTCGGGCGCGAATCCTCCGGCGTTCCGGAGGAGGTGCACCGGGCGGCCGCGGCGCGGCTCGTGATCCCGATGCGGCCGGGCCTGCGCTCGCTCAATGTCGCGATCGCCTGCGCCATGGCGGTGGGCGAGGCGGTGCGGCAGACGAACATGGGTTCGCCCGCCGACACGGAGTAGACCGTCGGGGCTAGCCTTGCGATTTCGTATATTACAACAATATACATTCATGCCCGATTTCAGCAGAGTCATCGGATTCGAGTGGGATGAAGGCAACAGCCGCAAGAACGTGGACAAGCATGGCGTGAGCCAATCCGAGGCGGAGCAGATCTTTCTCGACCCCCGTCTCCTCGTTCTCGTCGATGACCGGCACAGCGGCGCGGAGAAGCGGTTTGCAAGTTATGGCCGAACGGTCGAAAGGCGCCGGTTGCATGTCAACTTCATGCTTCGGTCCGAGGACACTTTGATCCGCGTGATCTCGGCGCGCGCGACGAGCCGCAGGGAGAGGGCTCGCTATGACCAAGAAACTTAGGCCAGTGCCGCAATTTCGCACCGAGGCGGAAGAGCGGGTTTTTTGGGAAAGCCACGACAGCGCCGATTATGTCGATCTGAACAGGGCGGAGCGCGCGCGTTTCCCCAACCTCAAACTGTCGACCGCTTCGATCTCCCTGCGGCTCCCCCAGGGGCTGCTGGAGCGCATCAAAATCGCAGCCAATCGGCGCGACGTGCCCTATCAATCGCTGATCAAGGTTTGGCTCGCCGAAAAGGTCGACGCGGAGCGGTGACCCCCTTGAAACACGCCTATGACGATCCGCCGTTCGGCGACCCTACCGCGCTCGAACCCCGCAAGACGCGGGCGCGCGCGTGGTTCGAGGCGCTGCGCGACGACATCTGCACGGCGTTCGAGGCGCTGGAAGCCGAAGCCCCGCCGGCGCTCCATGCGGGCGAGCCGGGAACATTCGTCCGCACGCCGTGGACGCGCACCGACCACACCGGCGCTCCCGGCGGCGGCGGCGGCATGGCGATTATGAAAGGCCGGTTGTTCGAGAAGGTCGGCGTGCATGTCTCGACCGTGTTCGGCGAGTTCGCGCCCGAGTTCCGCAAGGACATCCCGGGCGCGGAGAACGATCCCCGCTTCTGGGCGTCGGGCATTTCGCTGATCGCGCATTTGTGGAACCCGCATGTGCCGGCGGCGCACATGAACACGCGCTTCGTCGTCACCAGCAAGGCCTGGTTCGGCGGCGGCGCCGACCTGACCCCCGTGCTCGACCGACGCCGCATGCAGGACGACCCGGACGCGCAGGCCTTTCACGCGGCGATGAAGGCCGCCTGCGACGCGCATGCCGCGGTCGCGCCCTACGACAGATGCAAGACCTGGTGCGACGAGTATTTCTATCTCAAGCATCGCCGCGAGCCGCGCGGCATCGGCGGCATTTTCTTCGACTGGCACGATTCAGGCGACTGGGAGGCCGACTTCGCCTTCGTTCAGGACGTCGGCCGCGGATTCCTCGCGGTCTATCCCGAACTCGTGCGGCGCAATTTCGCGACGCCCTGGAGCGCGGCGGACCGCGACGAACAGCTCGTGCTCCGCGGCCGCTATGTCGAGTTCAACCTCTTGTACGACCGCGGCACCGTGTTCGGCCTGAAGACCGGCGGCAATGTCGAGTCGATCCTCTCCTCGCTGCCGCCCCTCGTGAAATGGCCGTAGCCGGCTCATCCTCGATCACGTGACCGATCATTCCTGGGAAGCATAGAGGCGGTCCCGCGGTGGATACGGGTGAGTTAGCGAGATATACTCACGCGCGCGAGGCCGCGCAGTACCGCCTCGAACGACTGCGCCAAATCTCAGTGTCCGTCCCGAAACTTGTTGAATCCTTTGAATCGTTCGTGATTCAAGAAGGGCGGTCTGATTCGAGGAGACCGCCGATGTGGACGGATGAGAACCGAGCGAAATACAATCGTGATCACCTGAGATACCCGAGCGACCT
>DASUPI010000125.1:0-7128 GCA_036281135.1 Rhodoplanes sp.
ATGCGTTTCGTCCGCATAGGCCGCGACCGCGACCTCCTGGGCCAAGACCGGCACCTGCGGCGCGACGACGTTGCGCAGATCGAGGAATTTGGCGAGGAACCGGCGGTCGCCGGCGGCGAAGCCGACCCGCAAGCCCGGCAGATTCGATCGCTTCGACAAGGACTGGAACACGACGACTTGCGCGAAATCCGGCCCTGCGGCCTGCAGAATGCCGGGCGGCGCCGCGCGCGTATAGATTTCCGAATAGCACTCGTCCGCGAACACGAGAAAACCGTGGCGCTGCGCCAGCGCGAGGAGGCGCGTGAGATAAGCAAGATCGGCGACCGCGCCCTGCGGATTGGACGGCGAGCCGAGATAGGCCGCGACGGTGCGCGCGAGCAGTCCTTCATCGAGCGCATCGAGATCGGGGAGAAAACCGGTCTGTTTGGTCGCCGGCAGGTAGACCGGTTCGCAATGCGCGGCTTCGGCGCCGGCCGGATAGGCGGCGTAAAACGGGTTCGGCATCAGGATCGCCGGCGGGCCGGCGCGCGGTCGGACGAAGCGCCTTGCAGCCAATGCGGCGAGGAACAGTCCCTCGCGTGTCCCGCTGAGAGCCAGGACCTCGCTCGCCGGATCGGGCAAGCGCGGCAGGCCATATCGTTGCGCGAGCCAGGCCGCCGCCGCCGCGCGGAAACGATCGGTTCCCTTGCCGAGCGGGTAACGGCCGAGCGAAGCGACATCGGACGCGAGAATGGGGCCGACGAAACCGGGTACTGGGTGTTGCGGTTCGCCGACCGAGAGGTTGATGGGCGTCCGGCCCGGCGCGATGCCGGCCAGAAGTTCGGCCGTGCGCACGAAGGGCGAGCGCGTATCGGCCGGACTGGTCGCGAATGAGGGCTCGAGTTCGGCGCTGGTCATGGACATCGGTTGGCGCGGCGGCGCAAGAAAGGCCCGGATTTGACGCCGTACCATAGAGCGTTCGAGGTTAAGGCGCGATTAACCATCGCGGATCGAGCCGCCCGTCGATATGTCCCTCTACCGCAATAAAAAAGAGGCCCCGACGCGCCGTCGGGGCCTCGGTGGAAGGGGTGGTGCCGGGTTCCAACCCCCTCCGGTAACTGCGCTGATCGGGTTTCGTGTTGCAAACCCGTTCCCTCCTTGGAAGGAGGGTTCGGGGAAGGGGGCCCTGGCGGAGGAAATCCAGTGACCCCCACCCCTAACCCCTCCCCAAACGAGGGGAGGGATGCCAAGCCGAGCCGGAGAGCAAAGCCCGGCTTGGCAGACGAAGCCTCAGTAGTTGTAGGCGCGCTCGCCGTGATCGGCGAGGTCGAGGCCTTCGCGTTCGGCTTCCGCCGTCGGCCGCAGCCCGACGATGAGATCAACCACCTTGTAGAGCACCGCAGATCCGATGCCCGACCACACAAGGGTGGTCAGCACGGCTTTGCCCTGCGCGGTAAGCTGAGTCATGAAGTCGTAATCGGCGACTTTTCCGGCGACATAGTCGTAGATGCCGGTGCCGCCGAGCAGCGGGTTGACCAGAATGCCGGTGCCGATCGCGCCGACAATGCCGCCGACGCAGTGGATGCCGAACACGTCGAGCGCGTCGTCATAGCCGAGCGCGTTCTTCACCGCCGAGCAGAAGATCAGGCACACCACGCCGACAACGAGCCCGAGAACGAGCGCGCCCATCGGGCCGGCATAGCCTGCGGCGGGGGTGACGGCGACGAGGCCGGCGATGCAGCCCGACAGCGCGCCGAGCAGCGAAGGTTTGCCCTTCACGATCCACTCGGCGAACATCCAGGACAGGGCGGCGGCCGCGGTGGCGACGAAGGAGTTGGCCATCGCGAGGCCGGCCGTGCCGGTCGCTTCGAGGTTCGATCCCGCGTTGAAGCCGAACCAGCCGACCCACAGGAGCGAGGCGCCGACCATGGTCTGCGTCAGCGAGTGGGGAGGCATCAGCTCCTTGCCGAAGCCGATACGCTTGCCGACGATGAGCGCGCCCACGAGTCCGGCGATGCCTGCATTGATGTGCACCACCGTACCGCCGGCGAAATCGATCGCGCCCCACAGAAAGACCTGGCCGGCGTCGGCCATGACTTGGTCGAGATTGGCCTGCGCAGCCGTCTTCGCCGCGTCGTCGGTCGCCGCGGCAAGCGCCTGCGTCGCGGCGGCGATCGCGTCGGGTCCGGCCCAGTACCAGACCATATGCGCGATCGGGAAGTAGACGAAGATGACCCAGAGCGGGATGAACAGCGCGACCGCAGAGAACTTCATGCGCTCGGCGAACGCACCGACGATCAGCGCCGGAGTGATCGCGGCGAAGGTCATCTGGAAGCACATATAGACAAGCTCGGAGATGTTCGCGCCCACCGAGAAGGTCGCCGCCTTCGAGTCGGTGGTTACGCCGGAGAGAAACAGCTTCGAGAAGCCCCCGATGTAAGGCGAGCCTCCGGTGAAGGTGAGGCTGTAGCCTAAGACCATCCAGATCAGCGTCACGATGCACACGGTGTAGAACACATGCGCGAGCACCGAGAGCATGTTCTTGGTTCGGACGAGGCCGCCATAGAACAGGGCGAGACCCGGGATGGTCATCAACAGGACGAGCACCGTCGAGGTGAGCATCCAGGCATTGTCGCCCTTGTTGACGACCGGCTCGTCGGCGAAGGCCGACGTGGCCGCCAGCATCGCCAGAGCGAGCACGGGGAGTCCCGCACGATACGATTTTTTTAATGTCATGGTTTTTCTCCTGTCCGAACTCATTGAGAGGCGGGCGTCACAGCGCGGCATCGTCGCTCTCGCCGGTGCGAATGCGGACGGCCTGATCGATGCCAAAGATGAAGATCTTGCCGTCGCCGATTTGCCCGGTCTTAGCTGCGGCGATCACGGTCTCGATCACCTTGTCGACCTGCGCCGCGGGCACGGCGATCTCGATCTTGACCTTCGGCAGAAAGCTCACGGCGTATTCGGTGCCGCGGTAGATCTCGGTGTGGCCCTTCTGCCGCCCGTAGCCCTTCACCTCCGTGGCGGTCATTCCGTAAATGCCGATCGCGGTGAGCGCGTCGCGGACCTCGTCGACTTTGAATGGCTTGATGATAGCCGTGACCATTTTCATTGTTGCATCCCCGCTAGAGCCTCTTCGTTCGAGGTTGGGCTAAACAAACACGGCGCCGCGCGCGAGATCGCCCCCCGCAGGCATCGCCGCAGTCTGCGAATCAAGCCGCGTGCCAATTGTGCAACGCAACACTAGGCCATTGTTAATGCTGGGCTTTGTTTGACGGGGAGCCGGCGACGCGGAGCCCGCCGGCAGCCGCATCCTCGATTCGCCGATGGAGCTGCACAGAATAGCGTCAATCAGCACAGTTGGCCGAAATGCCGCCCAAAAAACAGGCAAATTCCTGCGGCCGCAAGAATTAAGGCGCTTTCTAACTTAGAGCGCTTCGTTATCGGTCTCGCCGGTCCTGATGCGGATCGCCTGATCGATCGACGTGATGAAAATCTTGCCGTCGCCGATCTGCCCGGTTCGCGCGGTGTTGACAATCGCGTCCACAACCTGATCGACATGTTCGGTCTGGACCACGACCTCTACACGAACCTTCGGAAGAAAGCTGACGGCGTATTCGGTGCCGCGATAGATCTCGGTGTGGCCTTTCTGCCGCCCATAACCCTTGACCTCGGTCACGGTCATGCCGCTGATTCCGAGTCGGTTGAGCGCGTCGTGGACTTCGTCGAGCTTGAACGGCTTGATGATCGCAATGATGAGTTTCATGCGTGCCCCCTTCGATTTGCGGCCGGTCCCGCTTCGTGCGCCGGCGGCTTTAGCGTCGGCTCTATACTGCATTGCACTCTAAGCCAAGCGGCGCGTTCCCGCCAAGAGCGGCCTGGCCTTGCCGACGAGCTTTTGCAGCCGGTCCCGAAACTTCTCTCAAGAAAATGTTCTGGGGGAGAAGCGTGGGCTACTGGCTCCGTTCGCGGATGAGACCTTCTTGGGCAACCGAGGCGATCAGGGTTCCGTCGCGCGAAAAGATCAGCCCGCGCGCAAAGCCGCGGGCGCCGCTCGAACTCGGGCTGTCCTGCGCATACAAGAGCCAGTCGTCGGCGCGGAACGGGCGGTGGAACCACATCGCATGGTCGAGGCTCGCGGCAATCATCGACTTCTCAAACAGAGTGCGTCCGTGCGGGATCATCGCCGCGTCGAGCAGGGCCATGTCGGAAGCATAGGCAAGCACGCATTGGTGAATGGCCGGATCGTCCGGCAGCGGCCGGGTGGTGCGTATCCAGAGGTGGAATCGGCCCTCCGGGTCCTTGCGGCCGAGATAGCGGTCGAACTCGACCGGACGCAGCTCGATCGGGCGCTCCCGTTCGAAATAGGCGCGCACCGGAGCGGGCATCTGCCGCAGCATGTTCTTTCTCACCTCGGAGTCCGTCGGCAGGTCCTCCGGCGCCATCACCTGCGGCATCTTGAACTGATGGCTCTGCCCCGGTTCGATGCGCTGAAACGACACCGACATGAAGAAGATCGCGTGGCCGTGCTGGATCGCGACCACGCGCCGTGTCGCGAAGCTCTTGCCGTCGCGGATGCGATCGACCTGATAGATGATCGGAACCTTGGGATCGCCCGCGAGCAAAAAATAGGCATGCAGGGAATGAGGCGGGGTCTTGTTCACGTCTTCGACCGTGCGGCAGGCCGCGACCAGCGCCTGCCCGATCACCTGACCGCCGAACACCCGCTGCCAGCGCGATTGCGGCGAGCGTCCGCGAAACAGGTTGACTTCAAGCGGTTCGAGATCAAGGAGCGCAAGCAGGTCCTGAACGGCTGAGGGCATAACTAAAAGCCATTTTGGTGAAAACGGCGCGGCGCGGGAGGAAGACTTGCCACAGACGCCCGGGCGCACACCAAGTCAAGCCATGCCGCGCGGCTCTGGCATCTTGTTCTTGCGGGGCCATGGCCGCACGTCTTCGCGGGGCCGTGGCCGCAAATTCTCGCGCTCGCCATCGCCCGGCTTGGCTGCTAAAGGCAATCGAGATGAACCGCACCAGCCCGGGAAGGACATGACAGGCGAGCGAACCGACATTCTGATCGCCGGCGCGGGGTTCGCCGGCCTTGCGCTCGCAATTGCGCTCCGCCAGGCGCTCGGGCCCGCCTTTGCGGTCACGGTCGCTGACCCGCTGCTGGCGCGTCCGGCGGTCGACGCCCGGGCCTCGGCGATCGCCGCCGCGGCGCGCCGTCTTCTTGAAACGATCGGGGTATGGCAGGCGGTTGCGTCAGAGGCTCAGGACATCGTGGACATGGTCGTCACCGATAGCCGGCTCGACGACGCCGTCCGCCCGGTCTTTCTCACCTTCGGGGGCGAGGTCGAGCCGGGCGAGCCGTTTGCGCAGATGATCGAGAACGGGCCGCTGCTCGCAGCCCTCGTCGCCAAAGCCAGGGAAGAAGGCGTCGGGCTCGCCGAGACCTCCGTGGTCGCGTTCGCCGCCGACCCGGAACGCGTCTCTGCGACCCTCGGCGACGGCCGCAGGCTGTCCGCCCGGCTCTTGGTCGCCGCCGATGGCGGGCGCTCGCGCCTGCGCGATCTTGCCGGGATCGCGATGGTCGGCTGGGAGTACGGGCAGTCGGCGATCGTCGCAACGGTTGCCCACACGCGCGATCACCAGGGCCGCGCCATCGAGCACTTTCTGCCCGCCGGCCCGTTCGCGATCCTGCCCCTGAAAAACAACCGCGCCTCGCTTGTCTGGGTCGAGGACAATGCGGAGGCCGCCCGCATTATCGCGCTGCCCGATGCGGAGTTTCATGCCGAGCTGGAGAAGCGCTTCGGCCTGCATCTCGGCGACCTGCAGGTGGTCGGTCCGCGCCAGGCCTATCCGCTCGGCTTCGGGGTCGCCCGCTCATTCGTTGGCGAGCGGTTGGCCCTGGTCGGCGATGCCGCGCACCGCATCCATCCGATCGCGGGGCAAGGCCTCAATCTCGGCCTGCGCGATGCCGCGGCGCTTGCCGAAGCGGTCGCCGACGCGGCGCGGCTCGGCCTCGATCCCGGCGGGGCGGACGTGCTCGATCGCTATCAGCGCTGGCGGCGGTTCGATACGCTGGCGATGGGCGTCGCGACGGACGGCCTCAACCGGCTGTTCTCCAACCGCTCCGATCTGCTGCGGCTGGTGCGCGATTTCGGCCTCGGCCTCGTCGACCGCATGCCCGCACTCAAGGGCTTTTTCACCCGCGAGGCGGCAGGCCTCACCGGCGAAGTGCCGAAGCTGCTGCGCGGCGAGGCGCTGTAGGCGCTCGCCGGCCTGTCGCGCCGAGCCGGGACATTTTCAGCCGGACCTATTCAAACGAGCGGAATCTCCGTCACATGCGCGCGGAAGGCGGGGCGCTCGCACAGATCGGCATACCAGCGCTCGAGTCCGTTCATCGCCGGGTGGTCCGGCACCAGCGCGACGAAGCGGTGGACGATGATCCCGACCGGGATGTCGCCGCACGAAAACGCGTCGCCGGCCGCATAGGCCGTCTTCGTGAGCTGCGCGTTGAGGATACTCATCGCCTCAAGGGGTCTTCGCCTTGCCGGCATCGATCGCCTTGGGGTCGCGCTGCTCGAGGGGCGTGCGCACGAGTCCCCAGAACACCGGGAAGATCGCCGGACCCGCCACGGTCAATTGCCAGTCCATCCGTTGGCCGGCCACGGCCCGCGCGTGCGCATCCGCGGGGTCGAGCGCGCCCGCTCCGAACTTGGCGGCGAGGTAGCGGACGATCGCGTTCGATTCCCAGAGGTGAAAGCCATCCTCCTCGAGCGTCGGCACGAGTCCGTTCGGGTTCATCGCGAGATAGTCGGGCTCGCGGTTCTTGCCGAACGGACCGCCGATATCGATGCGCTCGCAGGCAAGGCCGAGTTCGCCGATCGCCACATCACCTTTTGCACATTGGCCGAGGTTTTGCGGCCCCACACTTTGAGCATCGTTCCAGTTCCCGCCCTGGCGGCGATTGGCGTTTCCTTTCAGGAGAGATATCAGTCGAGCCGTCGCGCCTCGTCGACCAGCATGATCGGGATGCCGTCGCGGATCGGGTAGGCGAGCTTGGCCGAACGCGAGATCAGCTCCTGCTTTTCCGCATCGTATTCAAGCGGACCCTTGGTCAGGGGACAGACCAGGATCTCCAGGAGC
>DASUPI010000126.1:0-8915 GCA_036281135.1 Rhodoplanes sp.
GAAAAGACGCCACCCGCTTGCGTCAGATCCAATCCCCCCCGCAAATCGACTCCCGTCAATTGGACCTCAACTGGGGAAATACATGAACCGGACAGCCGTGGGTCAAGCCCGGCAATGACGGTTCGTATGGGTCGGAGCCGGTGAAGCTTGGTATCAGATGGTCTGGTTATAGGCGCCGATCTCGGGGTGCGTGCGCAGCACCGCGTCGACCGCCTGGAACATATCGCGCATGCGCATCTCTGAGACCGGGCTCTCGACCACCACGACGAGTTCCGGTTTGTTGGACGAGGCCCGCACCAGCCCCCAGGTGCCGTCCGCGACCGTCACCCGCACGCCGTTCACGGTGACGAGGTCGCGGATCGGCTGGCCCGCGACCGACTCGCCCGCCGCCTGCGCCGCCTCGAAATGCCTCACCACCTGCTCGACCACGCCGTATTTCGCCTCGTCGGCGCAATGCGGGGACATGGTCGGGGACTGCCAGGTCTTCGGCAGCGCGTCCTTCAGTTCGGACAGGCTTCGCCCCGGAT
Organism: Rhodoplanes sp.; assembly: GCA_036281135.1. Classification (GTDB taxonomy): domain Bacteria; phylum Pseudomonadota; class Alphaproteobacteria; order Rhizobiales; family Xanthobacteraceae; genus Rhodoplanes. The sequence goes on from DASUPI010000126.1 coordinate 528, forward strand.
TGCGGTCGAGCAGGTCGCAGATCGCGATCGCGGAGACGAGGCCGTCGTCGTAGCCGCGGCCGAACGGCCGGTTGAAGAAGAAGTGCCCCGATTTCTCGAAACCGGCCAGCGCGCCGAGCTCGTAGGTGCGCCGCTTCATATGGGAGTGGCCGGTCTTCCAGTAATCGACCTTGGCCCCGGCGTTGCGCAGCACCGGGTCGGTCACGAACAATCCGGTCGACTTCACGTCGACCACGAACTGCGCGCCCGGATGAAGGGCGGCCATGTCCCGCGCGAGCATGACGCCGATCTTGTCGGCGAAGATCTCTTCGCCCGTGTCGTCGACCACCCCGCAGCGGTCGCCGTCGCCGTCGAAGCCGAGCCCGACATCAGCGCCGCTCGCGAGCACGGCGTCGCCGATCGCGCGCAGCATCTGCATGTCCTCGGGATTCGGATTGTATTTCGGGAAGCTGTAATCGAGCTCGGTATCGAGTGGCACGACCTCGCAGCCGATGGCCGCCAGCACCTGCGGGGCGAAGGCGCCGGCGGTGCCGTTGCCGCAGGCGCACACGACCTTGCGCCGCCGCCCGAGCTTGGGACGATCGGTGAGGTCGGCAATGTAACGCGCGGGAAAATCCTGGATAAACTCGTAGCGCCCGCCGCCGGCGAGGTCGAAGCGCGCCCCCAGCACGATCTCCTTGAGCCGGCTCATCTCGTCGGGGCCGAAGGTGAACGGGCGGTGCGCGCCCATCTTCACGCCGGTCCAGCCATTGTCGTTGTGCGAGGCCGTGACCATGGCGACGCAGGTTACGTCGAGGTCGAACTGGGCGAAATAGGCCATCGGCGTCAGAGCGAGCCCGATATCGTGCACCTTGCAGCCGGCGGCGAGAAGCCCGGAGACGAGCGCATATTTGATCGCGGCGGAGTAGCTGCGGAAATCGTGGCCGGAGACGATCTCGGGGGGCCCCATCGCACGGATCATCGTGCCGAGCCCCATCCCGAGCGCCTGGACACCCATCAGGTTGATTTCCGTCTCGAACAGCCAGCGCGCATCGTATTCGCGGAAGCCGGTGGGCTTCACCATCGGCTCGGATTCATAGGCTTGGCTGTTGCGCGGCAGGAAAGGCTTGGGGGCCGGGTACATGGAGCGTGCTCGTGCCGGGGAAGGTGTCGAGCACATAGCCCAGCCGCCGACGCAGGGCAAAGCAGCGCTAAGCCGACATCATTAGCGCAGGGGAAACCGTAGCGGCGCGGGACGCACATATGGCGGGTCAGCCGCCGTCATCACGCTTCAAACATAACTTGAAGAAGTCACAAGACGAAATTGAGTAATAAGCTATATGTCAGGGCGCTAGCCTCCGGCCAGCGCCAAAGTCGCCGCCGCGTGCATCCGCTTGTCGCCGGCGGCGACGATGCGTCCGCCGCGCTCGGCGCTTCCGCCCTCCCAGGTGGTGATAACGCCGCCCGCGCCGGCGATGATCGGGATCAGCGCGGCGACGTCATGCGGCTTGAGTTCCGTCTCGATGACGAGATCGACATGGCCGGCGGCGAGCATGCAATAGGCGTAGCAGTCCCCGCCATAGCGGGACAGCTTCGCCGCCTCCTCGACCCGGCTGAAGGCGGCGCGGTCGGCGCTGTTCATCAGGCGCGGGCTCGTCGTGTAGACCACGGCCTGGTCGAGGCTCGCGCAGGGACGCACCATCAGGTCGCGCTCGCTGCGCGGGCCGCGATAGCGCGCCCATTTGCCGTCGCCGGAAAACCGCTCGCCGAAGAACGGCTGATGCATCATCCCGAAGATCGGCTGGCCGCGCCGCGTCAGGGCGATCAGCGTGCCCCAGGCGGGCATGCCGGAAATGAAGGACTTGGTGCCGTCAATCGGGTCGAGCACCCAGACGAACTCGGCATCCGGCCGCTCGGCTCCGAATTCCTCGCCGATGATCCCATGCTCCGGAAAATTCGATCGGATAAGCGCGCGCATGGCGAGTTCGGCCGCGCGGTCGGCCGCTGTCACCGGGTCGAACGCGCCGCCGGCGCTCTTGTCGTCGATGCAGAGCGACGTGCGGAAAAAGGGCAGGATCGCCTCTCCCGAGACCGTCGCCAATTTGTCGATGAAGGCCGCGAAATCGACCGCGGTCATGGTTGCCGTCCTTCTCCGGACCGCCGTGCGCCGACGTATCCTGCTGGCGCCGGCGCGTTTGGTGGGTGGTCGGCCGGTATTGGCTGACAAAGCGAGGCCCAGAGCGAATCGCCGGCTTCCCGGGCCTGCTTGTCGGTCCATGTGCCTATAAGAGCGCGCGCCGTCCGGCAACCATGCTCGCTGAGCCTTGCCCTGCCATCGCGCCCATGCGACCAAAACGGGGAAGACTAAAAATTGGGCATGCGACGCCGTTGAGACCCCGGCTCGGCGCGGCCATTGCGGCGCATGTAACTCGGCCTAAGCTCAAACACATGCTCCTGTCCGCGACCGGTTGGTGCAGATGATGGGACCCGCACGGCCCGCCGCTCACGTCAACGATGTGACGGTGCTCGTCGCCACGCTCGGAGCCGCCTATGTGGCGAGCATGTTCCTGCGCAACTCGATCGGCGTGATCGCTCCCAATCTGGCCGACGATCTCGCGCTGACCGGGCCCGAGATCGCGCTCGTTTCCAGCATTTTCTTCTTCGCCTTCGTCGCTGCGCAGATTCCGCTCGGGATAGCGATCGACCGCTACGGTCCGAAGCGCTGCATGCTCGTCTGCGCCGTGGTCACCGTCCTGAGTACGCTTCTGTTTGCCGGCGCGACCGGCTTTGTCGCGATGATCGTCGCCCGCGTCCTGATGGGGCTTGGCACCTCCTGTTTCCTGATGGCCCCGCTCGCGCTGTACGCGCGGACCTTTCCGCCCGACCGGTTCTCGGTCCTTGCCGGCCTGCAGCTCGGAATCGGCGCGGCGGGAGGGCTGCTCGCGACCGCGCCGCTCGCCTATGCGACGGCGGCGATCGGCTGGCGCGCAAGTTTCGCCGTCATGGCGGCGGCCATGGCGGGGCTCGGCCTGCTCGTCGCCGGGCTGATCCGCGATGGCGCCAAGGAGCGGGCGGCGGAATCGGGCCGGGAAAGCCTGATGGACAGCCTGCGCGGCGTGGCGGGCGCGTGGCGCTGCCCCGATGTGGGCCGGCTTTTTCTTCTGAACCTCTCCGCCTATTCGAGCTACGTGCTCGTCATTGGCTTATGGGGCGGCCCCTACCTCACCCATGTCTATGGCTACGATCTGAAGGAGCGCGGCACGCTTCTGTTCGTCGCGGCGGCGACCCAGGTGCTGGGAATGATCGCCTGGGGCGCAACCGGCCGCCTGTTCAACGGCTATAAGCTCGCGGTGTATTCAGGCTGCGGCTCGACACTGGCGCTTCTCCTGGTTGTCGGGTTGGCCGGAACACTCCCACCAGTAGCACTATGGGGTTGGTTCGCCGCGTTCGGCGCCTGCTCGGCCTTCATGCCCGTGGTGATCGCTCACGGCAAAGCCCTGTTCCCGACCCCCCTCGTGGGGCGCGGGATTACCATCCTGAACATGGGAACCATGGGGGGCGGCTTCGTGTCGCAGTTCGTCAGCGGCTTCGTCTTGGAGCTATACCCAGCCCAAGCGGGCGCTTATCCACTGGCCGCTTACCGGGCGATTTTCCTGTTGCAGGCGGGATTTGCCGCGATCGGCTTGCTCTTCTATCGCAGCACCCGCGAACCCACGCGCTAGCTGTAGGCGCTTATCCACACTTGGCGAGGGTTACGCCTCAAGCAGAGCAGCCATGCCCTGGCTCTCTTGCTTTTTGTGCGACGCCAGCTCATATTTTCGCAGTGCGGTATCGCGATCGCTCGTGATACCGTCGCCCTCCTTGGGCGTTTCCTCCCTAGACTTGGGCCGCTGGCACCCGCCGGCGGCCTCTTTTTTGCGACAGCTAGACGCAACCTACGGACCAGCTGTTTGCTACCGGCTCCATCAACGTCGTCGGAATGATACGGCTGTACGACGACAAGGCTAATTAGAACAAGAAGCAAGCCCTGCTGGAAATGCCGCGATGCCGCCGGCGCGCCCATCAACGTTTGCAGGGGAGCATAAGCCCGGTAAATGACCGGGACCTGCCGCGGATCACATTATCCGCCGCTCCAGCTCCTCTTTGCGGTCCGCGATTGCGCCCGCCGGCCGGCGGCGGGCAAACAGCCCGACCATCTCGCAGTTGAAGGCGGGAAGATCCGCCGGCTTGCGGCTCGAGATCAGGTTTCCGTCCACCACGACCTCTTCGTCGACCCATTCCGCCTCGGCATTGCGAAGGTCTGTCTTCAGGGAGGGCCACGACGCGATCCGCCTTCCCTTCACGACGTCTGCTTCGATGATGCTCCACTGGCCATGGCAGATCGCCGCGACCTTCTTTCCGGCGTCGAAGAACGCCTTCACGAACTTGACGGCCTCGGGCTGCATGCGCAGCGAGTCGGGATTGAGGACGCCGCCCGGCAAGAGGAGCGCGTCGAAGTCTTCCGCACGCGCCTGGTCGAACTTCACGTCGCCGGCACCTCCTCGCCCCATTCCTTGAAATTCCAGCCGCGCACCTTGTCGGCCTTGGGGGACACCACCCGCGTTTGGGCGCCGGCCTCGTCCAGCGCCTTGCGCGGTTCGGTGAGTTCCACCTGTTCGAAGCCGTCGGTGACGAGAATCGCCACCTTCAGCCCTGCGAGCATCTGCTGAGCCATGAACCACCTGTTCGGAGTTTGGGTTGCGGAGCCGCTATCGTCCCGCCAAACCGGGAACGCGCCTCCAACAACGGTCTATGGGGGAACGGGCCTGCCGGAATCGTGTTCCGGCAACCGGCCGATTTGCTCGTTGGGAGATGTCAGGAGGTGTCGCGGAGCTTTGCTACGACTGCCGACTCACCAAGTGGAAAATCGCCGGCGGGTCTCCACAACGGGCGTCGGCGCGTCCGAGCATACCGCGGCGGCAGCAAGGCTGCGCGACAGCGCGCTTGAAGTTACGGATTAAAGCTATGAATTTGCCGTAAGGTCTTCGTAAACTTCAAGTTCGAGAGCACCGCCGAGCACGGCTCTCCACGCTTGGATGTAAGTTTGGACGCGCAGATCGCTCGCGATCCGCTGGCGATTCAGCTCCAACGCCTCGTGCGTCTCGTACACGATCTCCTGGATGAACTGAGCCTTGTCGTCGACGTTCTGCAGAACGCGGATATGGGTGCCGCCGAGCAGCCCATAGAAGGGCGCCGCCGCCTGCACCATCGACACGACATGGGACGGATCGCTGGTCGGCAAGGTCACCTTCAAGAACAGGATCCGCCGCACTTTTCCGTTTTCGTCTGCCATCTCGCGCTGCCTTTTTCGCCCCAGCCTGCGGTGGTTGGCCGCCGCGGGCGCCGCGGCGGACCGACCCCTCAATTTGCCAAGCGCATCCGCGCCTTCTCGGCGACCGTCGCACGATAAGGATGCCCTGGATAGACGCCCAGGATCTTCAGCGACCCGCGCTGCGAGAAAAACGCCAGTTCCTGCAGAGCAAGCTCGACCGGCCGCTCCTCGGGATGACCTTCGATATCGCAATAGAATTGCGTGGCGGAGAAATTTCCCTCGAGCATGTAGCTTTCGAGCTTGGTCATGTTGACGCCGTTGGTGGCGAACCCGCCCAGCGCCTTGTAGAGCGCAGCGGGGATATTGCGCACCTGGAATACGAAGGTGGTGACGACCGGGCCGTTGCCGGGGCGGGTCCGCTCGGCCTCGCGCGCGAGCACGATAAAGCGCGTGGTCGAGTGCGACTCGTCCTCGATATCGGCGGCGAGAATGGTCAGGCCATAGATTTCTGCGGCCAGGCGCGAAGCGATGGCGGCGCGGGTCTTGTCCGCGCGTTCGGCCACTTCGCGGGCGGCGCCCGCGGTGTCGGCGGCGACGCGCGTCGTGACGCCGAGCTTGCGCAGGAACCTGCGGCACTGGCCGAGCGCCATGATGTGGCTTTCGACCACTTTGAGCGCGGCGAGGGTCGCCCCCTTCGGCGCCACGAGCTGATTGCGGATCGGCAGGAACCACTCGCTGACAATGTGCAGCCCGGCCGTCGGCATCAGATAATGAATGTCGGCGACCCGGCCGGCGACCGAATTCTCGATCGGAATCATGGCGAGATCGGCTTCGCCCGCCGATACCGCGGAGAAGGCGTCCTCGAAGGTCGGACAGGGAACGGGATCGTATTCCGGGAATGCTTCGCGGCAGGCGATATGCGAGTTGGCCCCCGGCTCGCCCTGAAAGGTGATGGTCCTGCGCTTCATGCGGTTTCCCTACGCGCTGCCTTCGTCCCAAGTCAATGCGGAGCGGCGAGGATGGCCCGCGCCGCCGCAAGTTCGTCGGGCGTATCGACGCCCAAGGGGACGGAGTCGACGATCGCGACATCGATGCGCATGCCGGCTTCGAGCGCGCGCAATTGCTCGAGCTTCTCGCGGCGCTCGAGCGACGAGGGCGGCAGCGCGACAAACCGGGCGAGCGCCTCGCGCCGATAGGCGTACAGGCCGATATGGTGGTAGAGCGGGCCTTCGCCGGCGGGCGCGGTCGCCCGCGTGAAGTAGAGGGCGCGCAGCCGGCGGTCCGACACGGGCGAGCCGACCACTTTGACCACGTTGGGGTTGGTCCGCTGCGCCGGGTCGCGGATTTCCGCCGCAAGCGTCGCGATATCCACCGCTGGGTCCGCCAGCGGGGCGAGCGCGGCTGCAATGTCGCCGGGCGACAGCGTCGGCAGGTCGCCCTGGACATTGACGACGACGCGAACCCGGCCGGTCGGGTCGATCCGGGTCAGGGCCTCGAAAATCCGGTCGGAGCCGGACGGATGGTCCGCCCTCGTCATCACCGCGCGGCCGCCGGCGGCTTCGACCGCCGCGCTTATGTCCTCGGAGTCGGTCGCCACCACCACCGGCCCGAGCCCCGCTTCCTGCGCCCGCGCGAGCACATGAGCGATCATCGGGCGACCGGCGATATCGGCAAGCGGCTTGCCCGGGAGCCGGCTCGCGGCAAGCCGGGCGGGGATGAGAATGACGACGTCGTTTTCCACCGGTTTATTGCGCTGTGCGGGGCTTGAAAAAAGCTCGGGATTCGCGCGCGCCTGTAGCGCTTATACGAGTTGCCAGCCGCGGTGCAAACCCGGTATGTGTGCGCTGCCATGGCGTCGATCGCCCGTCTGCCGGCGGTCTCTTTGCGCTTTCGGAGTCTTTGCGCGATGGATTCCTACGAACTCAACAAAATAATCGGCGCGGTCCTGTTTACCTGCCTGTGCGTGGTCGCCCTCAACATCACCGCCGGCGCGATTTTTTCTCCGCACAAGCCGGCAAAGCCCGGCTATGAAATCGCCGTCCAGGCTCCGGCCGAAACGGCCCCCGCGCCCGCGGCAGGTGCGGCGGAGCAGCCGATCACCCCGCTGCTCGCCAGCGCCTCGGTCGATCGCGGTCTCGCGGCGGCGAAGAAATGCGAGTCCTGCCACACGTTCCAGAAGGGCGGGGCCAACAAGGTCGGCCCGAATCTGTGGGGCGTGCTGGGCCGCGCGGTCGCCAGTCACGAGGGCTTCAACTACTCGGCGCCGCTCAAGGCAAAGGGCGGCAACTGGACGATCGACCAGTTGAACGCGTTCATCACCAATCCGAAGGGCGCGGTCCCGGGGACCAGCATGGCGTTCGCCGGCGTCTCGCGAGCGAGCGAGCGCGCCGATCTCATTGTCTATCTCAACTCGCTCTCCGACAATCCGGCCCCGCTGCCGACCACCACCGGGGCGGCGACGGCGAGCGACCAGCCAGCGGCAGCCGGCGCACCGGCCGATGCTCCCGCTGCTTCGGCCCCGTCGCCGAACTGAACCGTAGCGGACGCAGGCGGAGGGGCCGGGGAGCAACTCCGGCCATTCGCGCTTGCGCGCGATTTCACGCACGCGAAATTGAACGGGGGGGACTGGCGAGGGGCCTGCGGTCAAGTCACATCCCAAAACGGACATAATCGGTCTCGACGATCCGCAACCGCCACGTTGGAGAAGCCCCGTGCCCCTTTCTCGACGCGATTTTTTCCGCAGCACTGCTTTGGCGGTCGCGGCACCGTCGCTCGCGGCTCTGAACCGGCCGCGCCGGCTGATCGCGGCCACCGCGCATGAGGGCGGCGGAGAGCATGTCTTCCGGCACGGCCTGTCGCTGTTCGGCGACCTCAAATATCCCGCCGACTTCAAGCATTTCGATTACGTCAACCCGAACGCGCCAAAGGGCGGCGTGGTGCGCCAGAGCACCATCGGGACGTTCGACAATTTCAATATCGTCGTCGCCGGGGTGAAGGGATCGCTCGCGGTCGGAACCGAGCTGCTTGCCGATTCGCTCATGATCTCCGCGCTCGACGAAGTGTCGGCGGAATACGGCCTGCTCGCGGAGGGCGCGAGC
>DASUPI010000127.1:0-3877 GCA_036281135.1 Rhodoplanes sp.
CATCGGCCGGCCGTCGACATATGCCTCGATCCTGCAGGTGCTGAAGGACCGCAGTTATGTCCGCGCCGAGAAGAACCGGCTGATACCGGAGGACCGCGGCCGCATCGTCACCGCCTTTCTCGAAAGCTTCTTTTCGCGCTATGTCGAATACGACTTCACCGCCGATCTCGAAGAGCAGCTCGACCGCGTCTCCAACAACGAGATCGCGTGGCTCGAACTCATGCGCCGGTTCTGGCGCGACTTCTTCGCCGCGGTGGAGGAGATCAAGGATCTGCGGGTCGGCAACGTAATCGACACGCTCGATGACATGCTGGCGCCGCATCTCTTCCCGCCGCGGCCGGACGGGACCGATCCGCGGCTCTGTCCGACCTGCGCCTCCGGGCGGCTGTCGTTGAAGCTCGGCCGCTACGGGGCGTTCATCGGCTGCTCGAACTACCCGGACTGCCGCTACACCCGCCCCTTCTCGGTGCCGGGCGCCGACGGCGTGACGGAGCCGGAAACCCGCGTGCTCGGCCAGGAGCCCGAAACCGGGCTCGACGTCTCGCTCCGGACCGGCCGGTTCGGCCCTTACGTGCAGCTCGGCGAAGGCAATAGCGAGGAGAAGCCGAAGCGCGCCGGCCTGCCGAAGGGGACCGACCCCGAAACCGTCGATCTCGACCTTGCGCTCGGCCTCCTGTCGCTGCCGCGCCAGATCGGCGCGCATCCGGAAGACGGCGAGGCGATCATGGCGGGCATCGGCCGATACGGTTCCTATGTCCAGCACGGCAAGACCTACGCCAATCTCGAGCCGGGCGACGACGTGCTCACGATCGGCCTCAACCGGGCGGTAACCTTGATCGCCGACAAGCGCACCAAGGGGCCGCGCGGGCGGCGCTTCGCCGCCGACCCCGGCCGGTCGCTCGGCGATCATCCGGAAAAGGGCGGCTCGATCGTGGTCAAGAGCGGGCGCTACGGTGCTTATGTCAGCCATGGCGGGCTCAACGCCACCATTCCGCGCGACAAGACGCCGGACGCGATCACGCTCGACGAGGCGGTCGGCCTGCTCGCCGCGCGCGCGGAACGGGTCGGCACCGCGCCGCCGCGCCGGCGCGGTGGGGGCTCGCGGAAAAAGGCGGCGGCCCCCGCCGAAGCGGGCGCGGCAAACGGCCGAACGGAAGCGGACGGCGCGACGGGGACTGCGGCCGTGGGCGGTGCAGCGAAGCCGAAGCGGGCGAAAGGCGGCAAGCCATCGACGGCCAAGCGGGCGAAGAAGGCGGCCGCGGGCAGCGGCTGACTCGCGCCCACACATGCGCCCCTGTGCGAGAACGCGAGCGCTAATTAACGGCCGAGCGCAACTGGCACGGGAAAGGCATCGCGACCGGAGAGGCACACCCGCGCCCTCTCCTCTCCGCGCCCTTTATTCCGCCCCCAACTCCGCCTATATTGGGTCTGCCGGCTTGCCGGCTATGGCGATAAATGGCCGTCGTAATAAACCTTTCGGACCCGGGGGCAGTACCCGGCGCCTCCACCATCTGCCCATGGGGCTGCGGCCCCCGCCGCGTTCATGCGGCTGCTTCTCAGGTGGGCAGGTGATGGGGGCGAAATAGGATCGACGAGGGCGTAAAGGGCGCGCTTTTGCTCGGTATGGTTCCGCCGTTATCGGGCCTTAGCAATAGTTGCCAACGACAACTATGCTCCGGTGGCTCAGGCCGCGTAACGCGGTTTGAAATACCGATTCCAAGCCCTGGCGTGTAGCAACGTCAGGCGGGGTTCGGAGGCACCTGGCAACAGAAGCCTCCACTTCGCCTCCCCTCGCGGCTTTGTTCTGGATGGGGAGGTTCGTTTTCTTGCGTTTGTTGGGCGCGCAATGCCGTAATACGGCTAGTGCGCAGTTTTCGCGCCGGGCGTGCGCCCGGCCCGCTTTCGCCGGTGTTCTACTTTTCTGGGAGCAAGTTCACACTTTACCGGAAAATGCTCTAGCATCGCTCTCGCAACGAATCGTCGAGACCCCGATCGATGGCGACCGATTACATCCGCTACGACATCCTCACCCAGGAGGCGCTGCGCGGCGTGGTGCGAACCGTGCTCACCGACGCGGCGGCGAAAGGCCTGCCCGGCGACCACCATTTCTACATCAATATCGACACCCGCGCGGAAGGCGTGAAGATCTCTCCCCGGCTGTTCGCGCAGTACCCGGAAGAGATGACCATCGTCCTGCAGCATCAGTTCTGGGACCTCGCCGTCCATGACGACGCGTTCGAGGTCGGCCTGTCGTTCAATGGCATTCCGGAGCGTCTGGAGGTGCCGCTCGCGGCGATCAAGGGGTTTTTCGACCCTTCGGTTCAGTTCGGCCTGCAATTCGCGATCGAGTCCGAACTCGACGCCGACGCGCCCGAAACCACGATCGCCGAGCCGGCGGAAAGCGGGGCTTCCGCGCCCCCGTCCGACAAGCCGGGCAAGGAGCGCCCGCCGTCGCGCCACAAGCGCGTGCCCGGACGCGCGAGCGAGCCCGTGCCGACCCCGGCCAATCCCCCTCCGCAGGCGCGCGCCGACGAGCCGCCCGACAAGCCCGAGGGCGGCGGCGAGGTCGTGCGTCTCGACCGGTTCCGCAAGAAGAAATAGCCCGGCCAAGCCGAGCCTCGACCCGCCCGCGAGGGATGCTTCCCCAATCGAATATTCGGCGGAACGCGATGTGTGGTGGCGCGTCGTCGTAGGCCCCATTCACAGTGCCAGCGAGATCGCCATGCCGCGGATGCGCACCGAGACCGACACGTTCGGCCCCATCGACGTTCCCGCCGAGTCCTACTGGGGTGCGCAGACCGAGCGCTCGCGCCGCAATTTCCGGATCGGCGACGAGCGCATGCCGATGTCGCTCATCCGCGCCCTCGCCCGCGTCAAACGCGTCGCGGCCGAGGTGAACAACGCGCTCGGGCTTCTCGACGAGCGCCGCATGGGCGCGATTGTCGCCGCCGCCGACGAGATCGTCGCCGGGCGTTTCGACGAGCACTTCCCGCTGATCGTCTGGCAGACCGGTTCGGGCACCCAGACCAACATGAATGTCAACGAGGTCATCGCCAATCGCGCAAACGAACTGCTGGGCGGGACGCTCGGCGCCAAGTCGCCGGTGCACCCGAACGACCACGTCAATATGAGCCAGTCCTCCAACGACAGCTTCCCCAGCGCGATGCATATCGCCGCGGTCGCGGAAATCACCGAGCACCTGGTCCCCGCGCTTTCCCATCTGGGCGCGGCGCTCGCCGAAAAAAGCGAGGCGTTCGAGCCGATCGTGAAGATCGGGCGCACGCATCTGCAGGACGCTGTGCCGCTCACGCTTGGGCAGGAATTTTCCGGCTATGCGGCGCAAGTCGGCTCGTCGCTCGCCCGCATCGAAGAGGCCATGCGCCACCTTTATCCGCTCGCCCAAGGCGGCACCGCGGTCGGCACCGGACTCAATGCGCCGCCTGAGTTCGCCGAGCGTTTCGCCGCGCGCATGGCGGCCTTCACCGGGCGTCCCTTTTTGAGCGCGGCGAATAAGTTCGAGGCGCTCGCCGCGCATGACGTCTTTGTCTTCGTCCACGGCGCGCTCGCCGCGCTCGCCGCCGCCCTGTTCAAGATCGCCAACGATCTCCGCCTGCTCGCCAGCGGGCCGCGCTCCGGCTTCGGCGAAATCATCCTGCCGGAGAACGAGCCCGGCTCCTCGATCATGCCGGGCAAGGTCAACCCGACCCAGAGCGAGGCGCTCACCATGGTGTGCGCGCGCGTGTTCGGCAACGAGACCACGATCACCGCGGCGGCGAGCCAGGGGCATTTCGAGCTCAACGTGTTCAAGCCGGTGATCGCGTTCGCCTTCCTGCAGTCGGTGCGCCTGCTCGCCGACGCGGCGCGTTCCTTCACCGAT
>DASUPI010000128.1:0-2828 GCA_036281135.1 Rhodoplanes sp.
CGCGCGGATGCTGCGCGTCGTCGCCGAGTTCTGAGTGGGTCAAGGAGTCCATATGAGTCATAAGTCCGTGCGAATCCGCGGCATCTGCGCCGCGCTGATCGCCCTTACGATCGTCGCACGAATGTCGGCGGGCGAGGCCGCCGAAACGGTCGGCGGCGAGCGCGCCTTCTCCTTCGTCGCGCTCGGCGACATGCCCTACAGCGTTCCCAACGACTATGCGCGGTTCGACCGTCTGATCGCCGCGATCAATCGACTGCGGCCTGCATTCTCGGTGCATGTCGGCGACATCAAGAGCGGAACGAGCGCCTGCACGGACGAGGCGCTGCAGAAGGTCCACGACCAGTTCCAGACCTTCGATCAGCCGCTCGTCTATGCGATCGGCGACAATGAATGGACCGACTGCCACCGCAACCGGGAGAGTCCGTTCGACCCGCGCGAGCGGCTCGCCAAATTGCGCCAGATGTTTTTCGCCAATCCCGCGCAGAGCCTCGGGCGCGCGCCGATGCCGATCGAAACGCAGACGCGGGCGCTGCCGTCTTTCACGACCTATGTGGAGAACGCACGCTTCACCAAGAACGACGTGCTGTTCGTCACCCTCAACATTCCGGGCTCGAACAACGGCTTCGAGACCACGGATCCGCAAGCGGCGGCCGAGTATTTCGAGCGCAACCGCGCCAATCTCGCCTGGCTAGCCGACAGCTTCCAAAGAGCCAAGGACGCGAACGCGAAGGCCCTCGTCCTCGTCTTCCAGGCCTATCTGTGGGACATCAGGGACACCGCCAACAACATCCCGCCGGCTTCCGGATATCGCGCCACCATCGATGCGATCGAGCGCGAGGTGCGCGCCTTCGCCAAGCCCGTGCTCGTCATCCACGGCGACTACCATACCTTCGAGGTCGCCGGCTTCCGCAATACGCAGATGCGGCTCGTGCCGAACATCCTGCGCCTGCAAGTGATGGGCGAGACGCAGGTGCATGCGGTGCGCGTGATCGTCGATCCCGACACGCCCGGCGTCTTCGGCTTCGTGCCGCTGATCGTGCCGGAGAACGGGGATTTCTAGCCGACCACCCGCGGCCGGCATGACGTCGTCGGCTCGGCGCGGTTTCGCCGCTAGCGATTGAGCAAGATCCCGTACCAAACACCACCATCGATCACGTCACGGGATCACATCACGACCACTTTGTCCGGAAGCTCGTCGCGATTGATGGTGCCGGGCGGGAAGTGCTCGGCCAGCACCCATCCGCACCGTTCGACCGCAGCGATAAGACCATCAGCCGGGCGCCCGTCCTTGATCGCCGCAAGCATGGCGTCGATCGTCTCTTGCCAGACCGCGGGCGCGACCTTTGCATTGATGCCCGCGTCGGCGACGATCTCCGCATAGTGTTCGGCGACCGACACGAAGATCAGCACGCCCGTGCGGTGCTCGGATCCTTCTGACCGATCTGCCAGTGGCGCCCGAGCTGGTACCCGTAATCCTCGATCGAGGCGCCCTGCAGCGACTTCAAAGTGACGACGACGAGCTGGCCGGTGGTCTTGTTCTCGAAATCGGCGAGTTTGCGCTCCAAGGCGTCCCTGGTCGGCTGGTCGAGAACTCCCGCCTCGTCGACGACCCGGCCGGTCAGCGGCGGAAAGGTCAGGGCATAGGCGATCGCGGCAAAAGCAATCACGCAGACCGCCGCGACGAGCGCGGTCGCCGCCCGTCTCGCGCGCGCCTGAGCGACGCATTCAGCGCCGCGCCCCCTCGCTTTCATCGGTCTCGCCCGCCGGAGCTCAGAACTTCACGTTCGGAGCGCGCTGCATGTCGGGCGACGCCGTGAATGTCTCCATCGGCTTATAGCTGCGATAGAGCGTCAACGCCCACAGGACGCCGGGAACCGTCTTGAGTTCGGTATTATACGCGCGCACGGATTCGATATAGTCGCGCCGCGCAACGGCGATGCGGTTCTCGGTGCCTTCAAGCTGCGATTGCAGCGCGAGAAAGTTCTGGTTCGATTTCAGATCGGGGTAGCGTTCGACGGTCACCAGCAGACGCCCGAGCGCGCCCGTCAGCGCATTCTGCGCGTCCTGGTACTCCTTGAATTTGGCCGGGTCGGTGACGGTCGACGCGTCGACCTTGACCTGGGTCGCCTTGGCGCGGGCCTCGATCACCTGGGTCAGCACCTCGCGCTCCTGCGTCGCGTAGCCCTTAACCGTTTCGACGAGATTGGGGATGAGATCGGCGCGACGCTGGTACTGGTTCTGGACGTCGGACCACTTCGCCTTCGCCTGCTCCTCCATGGTCGGGATGGTGTTGATCCCGCAGCCAGCGACCGACAGGCCCAAGAGCAACACGAGGCCCAAGGTTCGGGCAGACCGAAGGGCTTCAACCAGGCGCGGCATCGTCACGTCTCCTTGAGGTGCAACCGTGTACGGGACTGTAGCATCAAACGGCCAATGCGCTCTCGGCGCGGCCCGCGCGAAGCGCCGGTCATCAACCGATGACCGACCGCGCCGGGAGCGCTGGTTTTTCCGGATTTAGCCCAGGCTGGCAGGCTGAATGCAACGCTCGCTGCTATCGGCAGCGGTTCAAACCAATTCTGGGCTCATTTCGCGCCCACCCGGCAGCCGGCGGCCTTCATGGCGAGCAGTTTCGCTCTCACCTCTGCGTCGGAGGGCTTCGGCCGGCCGTCGTCGCTCGGGAGGACGTCAGCGCTCATGGCGTTCGGCTCCAAGACGACCAGGAACGGTTTGAAACCCACGTAAGCGCCGTACATGTTCCTGGTGTTGACCTCGCCGCAAAACGCGTTCGGCTTGCTGGCGCGATGCAGGCGTCGGAACTGAGACGACAA
>DASUPI010000129.1:0-2916 GCA_036281135.1 Rhodoplanes sp.
CCGCGACGGCTACACCGTGCACTACGCACGCGTGCCGCGACTCTTCGCCGACCTTGAATTGGCGCACGGCGACGGCCGCTTCGCCCGTCTGTTCCGCACGCTGGTGAAGGCCGATCTGCTGATCCTCGACGATTGGGGCCCAGACCGGCTCTCGGCCAACCAGCGGCGCGACCTGATGGAGATCGTTGAGGACCGATACGGCCGCGGCTCGACGCTGATCACCAGCCAGCTGCCGACCGACACGTGGCACGACGTCATCGGCGAGCCGACTTTCGCCGACGCCATCCTCGATCGCATCGTCCACAACGCCTATCGGCTCGCGCTCGACGGCCCGTCAATGCGCAAGATCCAGGTCGGCGAGGCGGAGACTGCAGTGCCGGTCGCGGAGACGACGAGCAGCGCGAGCACGACATCGACGAAGCCAGCAAAGGGAGCCAAGCAATGACCGCCGCACTCCGCATCCCGCCCGCCCCCGTGGGTCAACAGATGCTATGGGGCAGACGGCGAGAGACGGCACCATCGCTGTCGGGTATCACCGATGGAGAATCCCATGCCAAAGCCGAACGACCTGAGCAGGTCTCCGAACGCCCTCGACGAAGATAGCACCCTGATTGCGGTGATCGAAATGGGCCTGGCAAGCTGGCTGGTTGCCGGCCGTAATCCGGGCCTCAACCGCAATCCGGTGCGGAAGCAAGATGCGGACCCCGACGCGCTGCTCGCCCGTCTCTATCGGTGGCGTGACGAGGCCGGACAGGCGGGTCATCCGATCAGGCGCATAGCGGTGGCTTTCGAAGCCGGTCGCGACGGCTTTTGGCTTGCACGCTGGCTGCGGGCGCGAGGCATAGAGGCGTATGTAATCCATCCAACAAGCATACCGGTGAAGCGAGACCACCGACGGGCGAAGACCGATCGTTTGGACACGGCATTACTCATGCGAGCCTTTCTTGGCTGGCTGCGCGGCGAGGCGGATCACTGCAGCATGGCGGCGATTCCGACCCTTGCGGAGGAGGATCACAAGCGACCGAATCGCGAGCACCAAAACTTGAGCAGTGAGAAGACGCGCATCATCAACCGGGTGAAGGGTGCCCTAATTCGCCTGGGCATCCGCAACTTCAATCCAAAGCTGCGAGCAGCCGCGCAGCGTCTCAGGCACTTGCAAACACCGGAGGGAGAACCAATCCCACCGAATACATTGGCGGAACTCGATCGTGATCTTGCGCGTCTACGCTTCGTCGCCGAGCAAGCCAGAGCCATCGAGAAGACGCGTCTGAACCAGCTGGGAGCGGCTCCAAACGACGGACCGAATGCGATGGTTCTCATGCTGGCGCGCGTGATCGGCGTCGGCATCGAGACGGCAGACATGCTGGTTCATGAAGTGCTCTCGCGCGGCCTGCGAGACCGAAGGGCGGTCGCCCGCTACGCCGGCATCACCGGCTCGCCGGACGAAAGTGGTGCCAAGCGGCGGGAGAAGGGACTGGCCAAGGCCGGCAACTCCCGATCTTCGCGGGTTTCGGCGGCGCGCTTTCTCTCGTCGTCCGGCACGAAGCGGTCGGCATAGACGACCGTCGTGCCGCGCTCGCCCTTCCGGACATTGCCGCCAAGACCGAGCGCCTGTCGGAACGTGAGCCAGCTCTGGCCTGCAAAGCCGCGTTCGATGACGGCGCCCCACAGGATCAGCACATTGATGCCGGAATAGCGGCGCTCGGTCGATGCGTTCTTCGGCATCGCGAGCGGCGCGTTCGCCGCCGCCGTTCTCCACGGCTGGACCCAGGGCACACGGCCTGCTTCCAGTTCGGCAGTGATCTTGTCGGTGATTTCCTGGTAAAGCCCGGGGCGGTCTTGACCGGTACGGGCGCGAGCGGTGGGTCTGGACATCGCGGTTCTCCGCGACGGGCGCCGCGAGCCACTCTCGCAGCCTGGAACCCGTCACGGAAACCCGCCCGCACTCTCGCTCTCCTGCTGCGATCCTTCAGAGCGCGCGGCCGGATTCAAGACCGCGGGACGAACCCGCAAGCGCTGCGTCAGGGATGGAAGCCCGAAGGGTGAAGACCCGGCACAGCCGGGGCCTCAGCGAAGCCGACAGCCCGGTCCCGCGGGGGAGACGCCCCATCCCGGCCCTCGTGTCGGCGGCATTGCAGCCCTACATGATGTGTATGTGCAATGACTACGAGCAGCACGTCCGCTGGGCCGAATACTGCAAGATGATGCAGGACCTGGAGCTTGGCATTCCGACGCAGCAAAGCGAACTCGACCTGCCGGTGTCGGACGACATCAAGATCAACGATGTCGGGCCTGTGATGCGTGCCACCGGCAACAGCATCGAACTCGTGCCGATGAACTTCACTTTTGCGCCATCTGGCCGGGGCGGTCCGGTGTTCAATTTCAGGTCTGAAGGGCGGCGCTTCGACAAGAGCAATCGCTGCCTGATCCCCGCCTCGGCATTCTTTGAATTCACCGGCAAGAAGTATCCGAAGACCAAGCACCGCTTCACCCTGAGCAATGCGCCGTTCATGGCGATCGCAGGCATCTGGCGCGAATGTCACGGAAATCGTCCGCCGGCTTTCACCATGCTGACGACGGCGCCGGGACCGGATGTCGAGCCCTATCACAACCGTCAGGTCGTGGTGCTCAAGCCGGAACACTGGGCATCGTGGATTTATCTGACAAAGCCGCAGGTCGAGCTCCTGCAACCTTTGCCGTCGGGCTCGCTCGCTGTCGAGACCGTGCGCAAAGGAAGCGATTGATATCAACCTAATGCCGACGGGCGAGCACCCAGAGAAAGCGCACCGTCTCGCCATTCTCGTCCTCGCCGATGATCTCCGCGCGATCTCAAGACCGGCATTCTCGACGAGCGTGCGATTGGTTGCAGCGTCAAAATGACTAAAGAACATAGTCGTGCCGAGCCATGGCCCGGTC
>DASUPI010000130.1:0-3434 GCA_036281135.1 Rhodoplanes sp.
CGCATGCACTCGACGTCGAGGAGAAGACGCGTGACTAATCCGTTCGAAGACGAAAACGGCGTCTATCACGTACTCATCAATGATGAGGGACAACACTCCCTCTGGCCGACCTTCATCAAGGTGCCGGACGGTTGGACGATCATCCACAATTCGGACAGCCGCGCCGCGTGTCTCGAGTTCATGAAGAAGAACTGGACCGACATGCGACCAAAAAGCCTGATCGAACGGATGAAAAACTCCGGCCAAGGCTGAAAAAACGGACGGTTGCCCGCCGCCGTGCAATCGTTCGGCGGGAGTTCACCGTGGTCAGCCGCTTCTGGAAGCGGGGAAATTGACCCAAGTCGCTCCGCTCTCGAAGTGCTCGACGAAGATCCCGCCTATCTTGCGGGTGCCCGCCGACGCCGTGACCGAGGAGACTGCGAGTCCGACAAGATTGCTGCCCGGCATCAAGTAGAACAGCGTCGACGCGGTCATCGTCGACGCCGCCGTGGGCGTGAGGCCGCCGATCAGTCCCAGCACGATGGCGCGGGCGCGATCACGTTCGAACGGTACGCCGTACAGGCTGCTCAGCGCCTTCACCATGCGGAGGATGATGGCCAGCACGGCGGCGAAATTGACAAACGGCAGGGGGATCACCCCGCCCAAGGCCGAGTAGTTGGCATGCCGCTCGACGACGGCCTCGGCCAGCCGCCGGCGGTGCGACACATCTGATTGAAGGCGCGTCAAAGCGCGCGCGGACGAGGGCGCTGCTTCCGACCCCGGGGCATTTGTAACGCGTTCGGCGACCGGATCGGGATGCGCAGCGATTGGTCGGCTTGCGTCAGGTTCATGGTCAGTGGCGGAGAGAGCCTTTAACGGCTCCAATGTCAGGGATGCCGCGTCACTCTGCATGTCATCCTGCAGCCGCATGATCGCCTTGGGCAGCTTCTTCTTGTTCATGCTACGGCGGCATGCCTGAACGCGAGGATGCCATCGACCTCGCTGGCGATTGCCGCAATGTCCTGCGCGGCGGGTCCTAACGGCTCGATGAGGCTCGGGGTTGCGCCCCAAAGCGCTGCTTCCGCGTAGATGACGCGGTTGATCAACTCGCTCTTCAATACCGGGAAACCTGCCTCGATGAGCTCGGAACGAATATGCTTGGCGATCACCGAGTCGCGGGTCGTCTGGGTCAAGACGCAACGAAACGGGGGCCGTCGGCCGCTTACGCCATTGATGAGGATGTTGAGCGTATCCAGCATGCGGTCGACGTCGAATGGCGAAGGCTTGACTGGGACGAGCACAAAATCGGTGACGCCGATGCACGCCAATGTCGCCTGCGAGCGAAAGCCGGGCGTGTCGATTATGACGGGACTCCTCCCGCGGGCAAGGGATTGGGCGGTTTTCCCCACATCCTCGGACGCCTCCTCGACCACGGGCACGCCGCCGAGCGCCTTCTCGCGGGCCGCCAGTCGCGCAATCGAGCGCTGAGGGTCGGCATCGATGACGACCGGGTTGCGGCCTTCGCGTTGCCAATGGACGGCAAGGCAGCTTGCCAGCGTGCTCTTGCCGCTGCCGCCCTTCATCGTCGCCACGGTGATGATCGAACTCGTCATGTCGCCGTCTCCTGCCGATGCCGCACGCGACGAATCAATCATGTCAATGATATCGACTTCTCGGCGGGCGGCATACAGGCAGGTTTCCTCCACGGCCTTGCGATTTGATCCGCCGTGAACCCCTCCAGCATTGTAGTCCGGGCATCAGGCCCTTTATCTTACGGACGATGCTGCTTGACTCGCTCTTGCTCTGCCATCGACACGGGAGGATTCTGATGAACAAGCGTCTGTTGATCGCCTCGGCGCTCGCGTCCGCAGTGGCCGCGCCCATGCCCGCTTCGGCGCAAGTGCCGAAGCCGCCGCCGACGCCGGAATTCAAGGCCGAGAGATGTTACGGCATTGCACGCGCCGGCGAGAACGACTGCGCCTCGACGGGCAACAATGAGTGTGCCGGCACTTCGCGGAAGGCAAATGACCTGAGGGCTTGGATCTATGTTCCCGAGGGCTATTGCCATCGAATCCAGGGCGGCAGCAAGACGCCGAAGCTCTGACAATCGGGACAGGGCAGGGCGTTCCAATGACGTCACCTAAGGGTGGTTTCGGCGCGACCGGAGCAGGGGTCGGCTTGAGGCTTCCCCATCTCCAAGAGGTGGTGGCGACGTTGCCCCCGGCGTGTTGGCTCGAGATTCATCCGGAGAATTTCCTCGCCAATCCGCATGCAACCGAGCTTCTGCTCGAAGCGCGCCGGACCTATCCGATTTCATTGCATACGGTTGGCGTCTCGATCGGCAGCGCCGGCGGCATTGACCGCGGCCATATGAGGCGGGTCCGCGCGCTTGTCGACAGGCTTGACCCGTGTCTCGTATCGGGCCACCTCGCCTGGTCCACGCATGAAGGCGAGTATCTCAACGACCTGTTGCCTCTGCCGTACGATGAAGAAACCTTGCGTCTGCTGGTGGAGCATATCGACGAGGTCCAGCACGGGCTGGGACGCCGCTACCTCGTCGAGAACCCGTCGAGCTATTTTGGATTCGTCAGCTCCACCATGACCGAGGTCGAATTCCTCGGCGAACTCGCCGAACGGACCGGCTGCGGACTTCTGTGCGATGTCAGCAACGTTCATGTCAGCGCGCACAATATGGGTTACGACCCATACCGATATATCGACGAGCTTCCGGTCGAGGCCGTCGGCGAGCTCCATCTGGGCGGCTTCACGGCTGAACCCGATGGAGCAAATCCGGGTGCGGACATTCTCATCGATACGCACGCGGCGAGGGTGGCGGACCCCGTGTGGGCGCTCTACGATCACGCGGTTCGCCGCTTTGGCGCGACCCCCACGCTGATCGAATGGGACAACGACATCCCCTCCTTCGCCACACTGCTTGAGGAGGCCATGCGCGCGGACCAGATAACGGCGCGCGCTTTCGCCTCGGAGCCGGCCCGTGCCGCCGCTTGTTGAGGTGCAACGGCGATTGCGCGATGCAGTCGTGGGTCCCGGGTCGTCCGCGATTATCCCGCTGCTGGTCGGAGGCGCGGACCCGGGCGAGCGCCTTGCGATCCATCGCCGCCACTGCGAGGGGAGCCTCGTCAGAGCTCTCCTGGAAAAGTTTCCCGCAACGACATGGCTGATCGGGTCGCCTGCGATGCACGACGCGGCCAGGGCATTCGTCGGTCGCCACCCGCCCATAGCTCCTTGCATCGCGGAATACGGCGAGAACTTTCCCGGCTTTCTGGCCGATCGTGAGGGCTCTCCTAGTCTGGCCTATCTGCGTTGGTTCGCCGAACTCGAATGGCGGCTTGTGCACGCGGCTATCGCAATCGACCGGCCTGCGCTCGATCTGCATAGCCTTGCGGAGCACGGCGACCTCTCCGACGTCGAACTCGTTGCACAACCGGGCCTCT
>DASUPI010000131.1:0-6730 GCA_036281135.1 Rhodoplanes sp.
TGGGGCTGAACTACATCACCGACTACACCTACAGCACCAGCCTGCCGCAATCGAACCATACGGTCATGCTGCAACTCGGCTTGCGCACGCTCGGAACCACCGCGTCATCGGGACTTGGGTCGAGCAGCATGCCGCTGGCGACCACTCAATAATTTCGCCCATTTCTGCGGCTAGGCGAACATCTGCCGGCTGGGATGCCCGCCAGCGGCAGGATGGAAGCGTACACGCAGCAGGGACCGCGCACTCTTCGGTGGCGGTCTGCTCCGTTTGCGCCCAAAACCATCTCCGGTCCGAGCTTGACGGCAAGCTCTGCTTCCGGAAGCTTGCGGTCGGGGCGGTCGTCCGGTCCAATCGAAAGCGTGAGGCCGGCGTCACCGATGAAACGCTTCGAGGTCCATCGTCGCTCCATGAACAAACACGGATACTGCTCCCGCTTGGCTTCAGCCCTGTGCTGCCTTGGCGCAGTTCTGGCTGTTGGCATGCTTACGGATGTGTCGCGGCCGGCGGCGGCGCAAGCCGTCGTCCTGATGGTGAACGGCGATCCGATCACGGCCTACGATATCGACCAGCGCGCCAAGTTCACCCAGCTTGTCAGCCACAAGGCGCCGGCGCGCCAGGACGTGGTCGACGAACTGATCAACGAAAAGATCAAGGTGCAGGCAGGACGCCGCTACAAGCTCGAAATCAGCGACAGCGATGTCGATGCATCCTTCGCCGAAATGGGCAAGCGGATGAATCTGTCGGCCCAGCAACTCAGCCAGACGCTCGAGAAGGCCGGAGTCGATCCCGGCACGCTCAAGGCCCGCATCCGCGCCGACATGGTCTGGCAGCAGATCGTGCGCGGAAAATTCCAGTCGAGCTTCCAGTTTCGGGACAAGGACGTGCTGGCGGCCATCGAGACCCGCAAGAAAGACGACAAGGACAAGGACGCAACCGAAAAGATCACTGCGCAGGAATATGTGCTGAGGCCGATCTTGTTCATTGTGCCGAAGGGCGCGCCGCAATCGAGGATTGATGCGCGCCGGAGCGAGGCCGAGGCGCTGCGCGGCCGGTTCCAGGACTGCGAGAGCGGCCTGCCCTTTGCGCGCGCCCTCAAGGACGTCGCCGTGCGGGAGCAGATTACCCGCAGTTCCGCCGAACTCGCCCCGGCGCTACGCGAAATCCTCGACCGGACAGGCGTCGGCCGCTTGACCAATCCGGAAACGACCCCAAATGGCGTCGAACTGTTCGCGATCTGCAGCAAGCGGGAGACCAAGGCTGACGCGCCCGCGCTCCGGCAGGTTCGCCAGGAGATGATCAACGAGCAGTTCGAAGTCAAGTCGAAACGCTTCCTCAGCGAGTTGCGCCGCCAGGCGCTGATCGAAAAGAAATGACAAGGCCGCTTGCGCTCACGGTGGGAGAGCCTGCGGGGATAGGGCCCGACATTACCGTGGCGGCGTGGATGCGCCGGGCGGAGCTTGACCTCCCGCCATTCTACCTCCTCGCCGACCCGGGCTTCATCGCCCGCCGCGCGTCTGCGCTGGGGCTTGACGTGCCCGTCGCCGTCATCAGCCCGGGACAGGCGCGCCAGGCGTTCGCGACCTCCTTGCCGGTGGTCGATCTCGGGCTCGCCATGACCGCGCCGGCCGGCGCGCCGGACGCGTCCAGCGCACCGGCCGCCATCGCCGCGATCAACCGCGCCGTCGAGATGACGCTGGCGGGAGAAGCGTCGGCGCTCGTCACCAATCCCGTCGCCAAGAGCGTGCTCTATCGTTCCGGCTTCGATGAACCCGGGCATACGGAATATCTCGCGGCCCTCGTCGCGCGTACGACCGGGCGCAAGGTCATGCCGGTGATGATGATCTGGTCGCCCGAGCTTGCCGTGGTTCCGGTGACGATCCATGTGCCGCTCGCGACCGTGCCGGGGCTGATCACCCGCAGTCTCATCGTCGCGACCGGACGCATCGTCGCCCGCGATCTCGCCCGACGCTTCGGGATCGCGCGCCCGCGACTCGTGGTCGCCGGGCTCAACCCGCATGCCGGAGAAAACGGCACGCTCGGCGCCGAGGAGCGGGACATCATCGCGCCCGCCGTCGCCGCGCTTGCCGCCGAAGGCGTGGCGGTGCGCGGGCCGTTTTCCGCCGACACCCTGTTCCACGCCGCGGCGCGCGCAACTTACGACGCCGCGCTTTGCATGTACCACGACCAGGCGCTGATCCCGGCGAAGACGCTCGCCTTCTCGCATGCGGTGAACGTGACGCTGGGGCTTCCCTTCGTCCGCACCTCGCCGGACCACGGCACCGCGTTCGACCTTGCGGGAACGGGGCGCGCCGATCCGTCGAGCCTCGTAGCCGCGCTCAAGCTCGCCGCACGCCTCGCCGCCGAGCAGCCGGCCGCAGCGGCGGCGGAATGAAGCACGCTGCAGGGACCGGCGGTCCGCGCCGGGCAGCATGACCGCGATCGATCACCTCCCGCCGCTGCGCGAGGTGATCCGCCGCCACGGACTCGCCGCACGAAAGTCGCTCGGCCAGAATTTCCTCCTCGACCTCAATCTCACCGCGCGCATCGCCCGCGCCGCGGGTCCGCTCGCCGGCGTGACGGCGGTCGAGATCGGTCCGGGCCCGGGCGGGCTCACCCGCGCGCTGCTTGCGGAAGGCGCCGCGCGGGTGATTGCGGTCGAGCGCGACCAACGCGCCATCGGCGCGCTCGAAGAAATCGCCGACCGTTACCCCGGACGCCTCGCCATCATCGCGGGCGACGCGCTCGCGCTCGAACTCGCCGCGCTGGTCGAAACCGCGCGGCCGGCGCGGATCGTCGCCAACCTGCCCTACAATATCGCGACCGCGCTGCTCGTCGGCTGGCTCTCGGCCGAACCATGGCCGCCTTGGTACGACGCGCTTGTCTTGATGTTCCAGCGCGAAGTCGCCGAGCGCATCGTCGCCGCTTGCGGCACGAAGAGCTACGGCCGCCTCGCCGTGCTGGCGCAATGGCGCACCGAGCCGCGCATCCTGTTCGATATCTCGCCGCAGGCTTTCGTTCCGCCGCCCAAGGTAACTTCGTCGCTCGTCAAGCTCACGCCGCGACCGGCGCCGGCCGCCTGCGAGCGCGCGACGCTCGAAAAGGTGACCGCCGCCGCCTTCGGCCAACGCCGCAAAATGCTGCGCCAGAGCCTGAGAGCGCTCGGCGGCGATCCGCTCGCGCTGCTTGCCGCCGCGGGCCTCGACCCGACCGCGCGGGCCGAAGACATTCCGGTGGAAGGCTTTGTCGCGCTCGCCAATGCCTGGGGTAGAGCATTTTCCGGCGAAGTGGGAACCGGTTCGCCGTAGAAAATGCGATCACGCAACAACAACTGGAGCGAATTCCGATTCCACCGGAACGGAATTCGCTCTCGGCTGCGGGCCGCGCCACTCTGAGACGGCGGACGCGCTACGCGCGACCGAACGCCATCAAGGCGTGAGCTGCTTCAGATCGGAAAGCAGTTTGGCGATGCGCGTTTCCAGATCGGACCGAAGGATTCGCTTGAGGCGTTCGGCGGTGAGGATCGCGCGCAGCTGCGTGAAGCTCTCGTCGAGATCGCAATTGATCAGCACGTAATCGTATTCGGTCCAGTGCGGGATCTCTTCGGCCGCGTTGCGCAGCCGCCGAGCGATGATCTCGCCCGAGTCTTCCGCCCGCCGCTCGAGCCGCGTCTTCAGTTCCGTCGCGGAGGGCGGCAGCACGAACACGCTCACCACGTCGCTGCGCATCTTCTGGCAGATCTGTTGCGTCCCCTGCCAATCGATGTCGAACAGGACGTCGCGGCCGGCCGCGAGCGCCTGCTCCACCGGCTCGCGCGGGGTGCCGTAGTAATTGCCGTGCACCTCCGCCCATTCCAGAAGTTCGTCGGCCGCGCGCATCACCTCGAACTGGCGCATCGAGATGAAGCGGTAATGCACGCCGTCGATCTCGCTCGGCCGGCGCGCCCGCGTCGTCACCGACACCGACAGGCTGACATTCGCCTCCTTTTCGATCAGCGTGCGGGTCAGCGTCGTCTTCCCGGCGCCCGAGGGCGAGGAAACGACGAACAGGATCCCGCGCCGGGCGACCGCCTCGTCCTTCGCGCGGGTCCGCTGGACCGTCATGCGCCTTACTCCAGGTTCTGCACCTGTTCGCGAAACTGCTCGACGACGCTCTTGAGCTCCAGGCCGATCTTGCTGAGTTCGATATCGTTTGCTTTCGCGCATAGGGTATTCGATTCGCGGTTGAGTTCCTGCGCAAGAAAATCAAGCCGGCGACCGACCGCCCCGCCCTTCTCGACGAGCTGGCTCGCCTGCGTGAGATGCGCACGCAGCCGGTCGAGTTCCTCGCGTACATCCGCCTTTGCGGCGATGAGGATCGCCTCCTGATGCAGCCGGTCCGGGTCGAACCGGTCCGACGCTTCGAGCAGCAGCGCCACCTGACGAGCGAGCCGCTCCCGGACCGCCTCCGGCTTGCGGCCGGGCGCCGCCTCGGCGCGCTCCACCAGCGCCGCGATGTCGGCGAGGCGCTGCGCGAGCACGCGGCCGAGCGCTTCTCCCTCGTGCCGGCGCATGGCGTCGAGGTCGGCGAGCGCCGCGGCGAAGCCGCCGACCACCGCCGCCTGCGCCGTCTCGCGGTCCTCCTCGCGCTCGTCGGCCTCGACCACCTCAACCACGCCCTTGATTGCGAGAATGCCGTCGAGGCGGGGCAATTCGGCCTGCACGCGACCGGACAGCCCGTCGAGGGTGGCGAGCACCGCGGCGAGCACCTGGTCGTTGATGCGGACGATCGGCTGCACGGTCGGCCGTTCGACCGCGAGATTGGCGTAGACGGTTCCGCGTGCGAGCGCCTCCGCCGCCTTGGCGCGAACGCGCTGTTCGATTGCGTCCCAGCCCGGCGGGAGGCGCAGCCGCAAGTCCAGGCCTTTCGCGTTCACCGACTTTATTTCCCAGGCGAACGAATACGGCCCGCTCGCGCCGTGGCTGCGGGCAAAGCCGGTCATGCTGGAGAGCGTCATCGGAGGGATCTGGCCGGAGCGCTATGATGCATCGGCGCTCATCGCGTGGAGCGGGCGCCGCCCTGCTCCGACGAACGCCGGCCGGGCGGAGGGGCGGGAGGAGTTGCGGCCGGGCCGGTGACCGGGGCGGAACGAACGGCGGGCGCAGCGGCCGCCTGCGGCGGCGCGGCCGAACCGACCGCGCTGTCGCGCTGCGACTCGATCGAGCGCAGCTTGGCGACGTTGCGCTGATGCTGCTCGAGCGTCTCGGCGAACACGTGGCCGCCAGCGCCGTCGGAGACGAAGTACAGTTCCTTGGTGCGCGCTGGATTGGCGGCGGCTTCGAGCGAGGCGCGGCCGGGATTGGCGATCGGTCCGGGCGGCAGGCCATCGATCATGTAGGTGTTGTAGGGCGTGGGCTGTTCGATCTCGCTCTTGAGAATGGGACGGCCGAGCGTACCCTTACCGCCCACCAGCCCGTAGATGATGGTTGGATCGGACTGCAGCCGCATGCGTTGTTTGAGCCGGTTGATGAACACTGCGGCGACGCGGGTGCGCTCCTCCGGCCGGCCGGTCTCCTTCTCGATGATGGAGGCGAGCGTCACGAGCTGATCCGGCGTCCGCAGCGGCAGATCGGCCATGCGCCGCTCCCAGACCTCCTGCACGACGCGGCGCTGCGCCTGCTGCATGCGCTGGATCACCTGCTCGCGCGGCGTGCCGCGCACCACCTTGTAGGTCTCGGGCAGCAGCGAACCCTCGCGTGGAACCTCGCGGATATTGCCGGAGAGCATGTCGGCCTCGAGCAGACGCTGAATGGTCTGCTCCGACGTGAGCCCTTCGGGGAGCGTGAGCGCGTGCTGGACGACCTTGCCTTCGAGCAGGGTCGCTATCACGTCGCCCAAGGTCGCTTCCTTCGGAAACACGTATTCGCCGGACTTGAGATCGTCGCGCGCCTTGCGCACCACGACCGCTCCGACGAAGGTCCAGGGCTGGTCGATCACGCCTTCCTTCACCAGCAGATCGGCGATGTCGCGCACGCCGGCGCCGCGCGGAATGTTGACGACCTTGTCCTCGGCGAGCGGCCCCGGCCGATCCATCCGCTGTTTGCCGATCATGATCGTCGCGCCGACGACGATCGCGAACAGGACGACGAAGGTGAGGATCGCATTGCCGATCACGACGACCGGATGGCGCGCGCGCAACGAACGCCGCGTCGGCGCCGGAACGCGCTCGGGCTCGAGAGCCGTGCGTGGGCTGCGCGGACCAGTTCTGCTCTGCTCGGCCGGAGAGGTTGTCTGCCCGCCGCGCGGTCCATTTTGATACGTCATCGAAACCGGCTCCCGCAGCGGCCGGCCCCGAGTGCGGGCCCGCGCGCTTTGCCTGATTTGCCGGAACGTACACCAGAACTCGGCGAAGCGGAAATCGCGCGAACCCGTGAGCACGCACCCGGCGGACGGTCAATACCGTTGAAATTATGGCCTTTTTACCGATCGCCGGCGATCGATTTCGCGCGCGTTACGACCGCCCGGCATGCCGCCCGTGAGCGGCCGCGCCTTACTGCATCGCCCGGCGGAAGACGAGCGAGGCATTGGTCCCGCCGAAGCCGAAGGAATTCGTGAGCACGACATTGACTTCGCGCTTCTTCGCCTTGTGCGGGACGAGGTCGATCGGGGTTTCGACGGAGGGATTGTCGAGATTGATGGTGGGCGGCACGATATTGTCGCGAATGGCGAGGACCGAGAAGATCGCTTCGACCGC
>DASUPI010000132.1:0-3213 GCA_036281135.1 Rhodoplanes sp.
AGTGGCGCCCCACAGCGTCGCGAGCAAGATCGCGAAGACGACGAGGATCTGGCCCCAGAGAATCTTGGTGGCGGTCAAGTTGGCCTCCGCTGCAATCAACGGAGACGATTAAAGAGGGCACGAGCTGTGCCTGCGCAACCAGGGAATCGAAGTCGTCGTAGTTTCGGATAGAGCCGCGCGCGAAAACCGACGAGAGTGGAAATGTGTTTGACGCGGAATCATGCGCAATGGGTGTCGCAATCTTCTGACCAGTGTAGATGGCGACACCGACGCGGTCTCGCATGCTCCCCCTTGCAGTTATCAACTTCTGAGCCGAGCGCCATATTGACCGCGATCGAATCGTTTCCTGCCCATCGGCTCCGCAGCAAAATCCACGGGAAGGCAAAGCTCATCCATCGCCTACCCGGCATGCTCACGGCCATCGTGGCCATCGTAGCGCTTCCGCCTCTGTGTCGGCTTATCCCCCGATCGCGTCTGACGCGCAGGTACCGCCAATCGGCAGGAGTGTGCCACTTGCAGAAGTTCCGATAGCCGACGGACGGTCTACGTTCCATTGCGGAAGGTTAGTACGTCGCGCGCAACGACTGGCGGCTGAACCCAAACTTCCGGATCCACAAAAGCGGTACCCGGCACGAAAGGTTCGGTGTTCCGTATTTGCCGGTCAATGGTAGTTCAACCGCCGTCGAGTCCGCGGTTCAACCTTGCCTGGCAGCAAAATCCTGTTCATTGGCCGTCTCCTGCGTCGCGACCAGTTGCCGTACGACGGTCACCGTGCACGGCGCTTTGGCGACAACTTGGCCCGACACGCTTCCGAGGTATCGCCGTCGCGGCGAACTTCCGCGCGCGCCCATTACGATGTGATCGACATTGTTGTTGCGCGCATATTCAATGATGGCGGCCGCGGGATCGGGCGATTCGAAGACGTGGTAGGTGATGCGGTCTTCTGCGACGGGCAGCGACCGCGCCCAGTGTTTCAACTCGACGAGGCGCTGCAGGTGTGGATTGCATCCCGGCTCGTCCTGCAGCGGGTCGAGCGCGATGCGCGACGTCTTCAGCACGTTGACACAGGCGAGCCGCGCTGCCGGTTCAGTCTTCAGCAAGCCGCGCAGCGCATTGGCGAGCGCTTTGCGCAAGTCCTCGGCTTCGGGCGACAGATCGACGGCGCCCATGATGATCGGCGAGCGATCCAAGAGGCCCGCGGCCTCGCGTGCGCGGATCCGCAGCGCATTGCGGTTGGCGAGCCAGCGCATGAACACGGTCGCGATGCCGTCGCGCGTGCGGCGCTCGGCGCGGGCGGTGAGCGCGACATCGCCGGGATGCTGAAGCGCGAAACGTAGCTGCGCCGCCGTTTCGTAACGGGCATCGGCGTTGATCTCGAGGCAGCGCAGAATGATCTCCTGCAGCCAAGGAGGCACATTCGGATTCCACCGGCGCGGCGGCATCGGATCACGCCACAGCCGCTGCCGCCATTCGTATTCGTGCTCCGAACGGCCGAATGGATATACACTGGTTGCTAATTTGTAGAGAATGACACCGAGGGCGAATATGTCGCTGCGCGGATCGCTGCGGCCGCGCCGCACCTGCTCCGGCGCCACAAAGGCGCCGGTCCCCACCGGCGCGTCGAATTCCTCGCCGATCAGATCTGGAAGCTGCAGGTGGCGCGACAACCCGAAGTCGATGAGCACCACGCCCTCGCTGTTGCGCTGGATGACGTTACTCGGCTTGAGGTCGAGGTGAATGACATGCTGCCGGTGAATGTCGTGCAGCGCCTCGGCCACCGCGGCACCGATCCGCGCACATTCCTCGGGAAGCAGGGGAGTGGATTTGATCAAGCCCGCGAGCGATCGCCCCGTCACATATTCCATCACGATATAGGGCCACTCGAAATCGCCCGCCGCGATGAAGCGCGGCACATGCGGCCCGAAAAGGCGCGAGAGGATCATCTGTTCCTGCTCGAAGCCTACGATGTTGAGCGGGTGCTCGCCACGGCGCAGCAGCGGGATCTTCACGATCAGCGGCAGGCTGATCCCGGCATGCGACACCCGCCAGAAATCGGCCATGCCGCCCGGCTCCAAGTGTTCGTCGAGACGAAAGCCGTCAATGATGTCGCCGGCTTGCAGAGGACGGCCTTTCAGCAAACCGCGGCGTCCCTCAATAGCGCTGATAGAACCGTTAGCACATCGGTGCCCATCAGCTTGGAGCCGAGCCACTGGTTCGGCGACTGCTGGGTGATCACCTGCGCGTTGGCGAAGCTGCCGTTTCCCTAAGCCAGAACCACAGCGCAGCTACTCACCACAACGCAGTTCTCTCTATACAATCGCGGAAACCCCATACCAACCAGAATGGCTCGCGATGCGGTAGGCAACCACCTCCGCGTGTGATACGGCCCACAGTAGCCATCAGCACGGCTCCGGCAAGCGCGCCGATGAGCAACAGGACCACCCAGCCCAACACGGGCCACACCCATGTCCACCAGGCGTCCGTAATGCGAATTATGCCGATGCCCCCCAATCAGATTTCCTAGGAGGCCGACACATTGTGCAAACGCCGTTGGCGCTGACTTGTTCGGCGAAGCCTTGTAATCACGATGCTCACGGTCTGGGATGACAACTCGCAAACGTTAATTATTGGCTTCGCACCGGAACGACTGTGCGGGCGTTGCGCGAGGACAAGAGGTCGGAGCGCTCCAGGCGGCGCAGCGATGCTTCCAGGCGCTCCTCGTCGCGGCGGATTTCCTCGACGGTGTTGAAGGTGTAGCGGATGTGCTCGTCGGCGGCGCGCGTCGCCCGTTCGACGTCGCCATTGAGCACGGCATCGGCGATGGCGAGATGCTGATCGAGGAGAAGCGGACGCGTGCCGTGCCGGCGGAACAGCTGGTCGCGATTGTAGAAAACGCCCTCGTGCAGAAGCTCGGCGAAGACCCGCATCACATGCAGCAGCACGACATTGTGTGAGGCCTCGTACACCGCGAGATGCAGGTCGACATCGGCCTGCGCCTCCTTGTACGTGTCTTCCAGCGCATTGGCGTGCTGCATGCGCTTGACGATCGCGCGAATGGTCTTGCGGTCGAGATCGGTCGCGCGCAGCGCCGCGAGTTTCGCCGCCTGCGCCTCGACGAAGCAGCGATACTCGAAATAGTCCGCCGTCACCCGCGGCTTGTCGCGGAACAGCTCGGCGAGCGGCATCGACAGCGGCGCGAGGAACTGCGCAACC
>DASUPI010000133.1:0-5765 GCA_036281135.1 Rhodoplanes sp.
TCGTGGTCAATCTCAATGTCGGGCGCGACATCAAGCGGCTCGCCTTGCCTGGGCTGCCGCATCTCGGCTCGGGCATCGCCTTCACCTGGAACGGCCGTCCGGTGCTCGCCACCCCGCATCTCAAGGAAAGCAAGGTCAGCGTCATCGACATGCAGGACTGGTCGGTCGTGAAGACGATCGAGACGCCCGGACCGGGATTCTTCATGCGCAGCCACGAGAACACGCCCTATGCCTGGACCGACGCGATGCTGGGCAAGGCCAAGGACACGATGGCGATCATCGACAAGCG
Organism: Rhodoplanes sp.; assembly: GCA_036281135.1. Taxonomy (GTDB): domain Bacteria; phylum Pseudomonadota; class Alphaproteobacteria; order Rhizobiales; family Xanthobacteraceae; genus Rhodoplanes. The sequence continues at coordinate 290 of DASUPI010000133.1, forward strand.
CACGCTCGACGTCGTGCGGACCGTGACGCCCGCCCCCGGCAAGACCGCGGCGCATGTCGAGTTCGACAGAACCGGCCGCTTCGTCCTCGTCTCGATCTGGGAAATGGACGGGGCGCTCGTCATCTACGACGCCGCGACGTTCGCCGAGATCAAGCGCATCCCGATCTCGCGGCCCTCGGGCAAATACAATGTCTGGAACAAGATCAGCTTCTCGGATGGGACGAGCCATTGAGCGATCTGGACCCATCGAGCGCGAACCGCGAGCTCCCCTCCCAATCTGATGTTGAAGGAGCACTGGTATCATCTGCTCCCTCCCCCCTTGAGGGGGAGGGTTGGGGAGGGGGGTATTCGCAGGACCACGGGTACGCTGATCGTCCCCCCTCCCGGATCGCTACGCGATCCGACCTCCCCCTCACGGAGGGAGATGAATGGCGGTCGCCCGGTTCTTCCACCGGTGCAAAATCGACATTCGCCCTGCTGCTCGCCGCGCATGGGGAGCGCCGGGCGGGCGCGGGCAATGCGGGCGTTGCCGGGCTTGCCGCGCGCTTGGCCGCGGCCGACGTAGCGTCCGAGATTGGGATCGGCTATCTGAAGGGCGAGCCCTCGATCGGCGACGCCGTCGGGCGGCTCGCGGCGCGCGACCTGCTTGTCTATCCGCTGTTCCTCTCGGACGGATATTTCACGCAGACGCTGCTGCCGCGGCGACTGGAACAGGCGGGCGCGTTGGCTGGCGACCGGGCAGTCCACCTGCTTCCGCCGCTCGGGCTCGACCCTGCCCTGATCGGTCTCATCCTCGACCGTGCGCACGCCGTCGCTCGCGGACGCGGATGGGTTCCGGCCCGCGCCAGTCTCGTGCTGCTGGCGCACGGATCGAGCAACAATCCGGCCTCCCGCCGCGCCGCCGAGCGGATCGCCGGAAAGATCGCGGCGCTCGGCGTCTTCGCCCGCGTGCGCCCGGCGTTTTTGGAAGAGCCGCCTTATCTCGACCAAACGGTCGCGCACGCGCCCGCCGTCGTGGTCGGGCTTTTCGCCGGCGAAGGCCTCCATGGCGGCGGCGATGCGCCGCAACTCGTGGCTGAGCTTGCGCGCTCGGAGCTTGCGTTTGTCGGCAATGTGGGTGGGTTCGAGGCCTTGGCGGAGGTGATCGCGGCGGCGATCCAGCGCGGAGAACGGGCGATTGCAGGTCCGCACGCGCCAGCGCCGCGGGAGCGGCTTATGTTTGCCGTTGACGGTCGTGGGATTTGCCCCCAAACGTAGCCCATGACGGCTACGCCGGCAGCCGACGATCTCAACATCGTTCGGCGCATCAATATTCTGCACGGGCTCAACCCGTTGATGGTGGAGCGCTTGATCGCGCCCGCGACGGTGATGATCCTGCGCGAGGGCGAGACGGTGTTTCGCCAGGGCGATCCCGCCAATGCGTTCTTCATCGTGATCGAAGGCTGGGTGAAGCTGTATCGCATCACCATGTCCGGCGACGAGGCGGCGATCTATCTGTTCAGCAAGGGCGACAGCTTCGCCGAGGCCGTCGCCTTCACCGGGCAGCCCTATCCGGCCACGGCGGAGACCGTGAGCAAAGCCCGGATCGTGCGCATTTCCGCCAGTCACGTCGTCAAGTGCATCCGCACCATGCCGGACATCGCGCTGGCGATGATCGCGTCGACATCGCAGCACCTGCATCACCTCGTGCTGCAGGTCGAGCAGCTCAAGGCGCAGACCGGCGTGCAGCGCGTCGCCGAATTCCTGGTGTCGCTTGCCGCGGTCGATCACGGCCGCTGCACGATCGCGCTTCCCTACGACAAGGTGCTGATCGCCGGCCGTCTGGGCCTCAAGCCGGAATCGCTGTCGCGCGCTTTCGCAAAGCTCAAGCCGCTCGGCGTGGAAGTGCACACCTCGCATGTGCTGGTGAATGACATCGCCAAGCTCCGCGATTATGCGACGAGCGACCGCGCGTCCAACCAGAAAATCCTCCGCCAGGATCATCGCCCCGCGCGCGCGCAGCGGAGCTCGTGACGGGCGAACTGAAGAAACTCACGCGGGGAGCGGACGAAAATCCGTTGCGCTCGCCTGCAGCCACGCGTGGCGGAACAGCGGGTCGCGCGCGCCCTCGAGCAATTCGCCGGGCGCGAGCGGCGGATACAATTCGCCGAATGTCATCACTTCGCTCGCCGAAACGCGCCGCGAAAAATGATGCGGGCGGAATTCGTTCGGATGGTCGAGCCCGGCGGCCGCCGTCAGTTCCATGAGGGCGTGCATGGTGGAGGCGTGGAAGCTCGCCACGCGTCCGACTTTGTCCGGCACGACGAGCGCGCGCTGCAGCGTCGGGTCCTGCGTGGCGACGCCGGTCGGACACGTGTCGGTATGGCAGCTCTGCGACTGGATGCAGCCGAGCGCGAACATGAAGCCGCGCGCGGCGTTGCACCAGTCCGCGCCGAGCGCCATCGCGCGCGCGATGTCGAAGGACGAGACGATCTTTCCGCTCGCGCCGATCTTGATGCGATCGCGCACGCCTGCTCCGATCAGCGCATTGTGCACGAAGGTCAGGCCTTCCCGGAGCGGCATGCCGAGGTGATCGAGAAACTCGAGCGGCGCGGCGCCGGTGCCGCCCTCCTTGCCGTCGACCACGATGAAATCCGGATAGATGCCCGTCTCCAGCATCGCCTTGCAGATGGCGAGGAACTCCCACGGGTGTCCGACGCACAGTTTGAATCCCACCGGCTTGCCGCCGGACAACCGCCGCAGCTCGCCTAGAAACTGGACGAATTCGATCGGGGTCGAAAAACTCGAATGCCACGCGGGCGAGATGCAGTCTTTCCCCATCGGCACGCCGCGCGCCGCGGCGATCTCGGCGCTCACCTTCGCCGCCGGGAGCACGCCGCCATGGCCGGGCTTGGCGCCCTGGCTCAGTTTTACCTCCACCATTTTGATCTGCTCGTCCGCCGCGGTCCTGGCGAAACGCTCGGCGCAGAAGCCGCCGTCCGGCCGTCGGCAGCCGAAATAGCCCGAGCCGATCTCCCAGATCAGGTCGCCGCCCAATTCACGGTGATATCGGCTGACGCCGCCTTCGCCGGTGTCATGCGCGAAGCCGCCCTGCTTCGCGCCGCCGTTCAGCGCGCGGATCGCGTTCCGGCTCAGCGCCCCGAAGCTCATGGCCGAGATGTTGAAGACCGACGCTGAATACGGCTGGGCGCAATCGGGCCCGCCGATCGTCACGCGAAACGGCTTGGTCGCGAGCGGCCGCGGGGCGAGCGAATGGCACAGCCACTCGTAGCCTTCCGCATAGACGTCGTACTGGGTGCCGAAGGGCCGCTTGTCGAGGACGCGCTTGGCGCGCTGATAGGCGACGGCGCGCTTGTCGCGGCTGAACGGCAGTCCGTGCTTTTCGTCCTCGAAAAAATATTGCCGCATCTCCGGCCTGATCTCTTCAAGCAGGAAGCGCAGATGCGCGAGGATCGGGTAGCTGCGCAGGATCGCGTGCCTGGTCTGCAGAAGATCGACCGTGCCCACCAGAGCGAGGCCGGCGAACACCGCGATGAAGAAGACGAGATAAGGGAGCAGGCTCGGTTCGCGCCACGCCAGCGCGGCGAGCGCCGCGGTCGCGACGAGCGACATCGTGTAGGCGAACAATCGCGGCGAAAACGGCAGTAGCAGAGCGCGCATGGCTGGCTCCCGAAGTCGGGCTGTCCGTCCCAGCGCAGCCGAAGCTCATTGCCGTTCATGGCGCCCGAAGAAGCCTCGGCTGCTGACCAGGTCGGCGGAATGTGTCGCGGGGCGAGGCCGCCCGCCGCGTTACCGCGTCGGGACGGGCGTATCGCCGCGATAGTCGTAGAAGCCGCGCTGCGTCTTGCGGCCAAGCCAGCCCGCCTCGACATATTTCACGAGCAGCGGGCAAGGCCGGTACTTGGAATCGGCGAGACCCTCGTACAGCATCTGCATCACCGACAGACAGGTGTCGAGGCCGATGAAGTCGGCGAGCTGCAGCGGCCCCATCGGATGATGGGCGCCGAGCCGCATCGCCGTATCGATCGCTTCGACGGTGCCGACGCCCTCGTAAAGCGTGTAGATCGCCTCGTTGATCATCGGCATCAGAATGCGGTTGACGATGAAGGCCGGGAAGTCTTCGGCCACCGCCACCGTCTTGCCGACCTTGAGGCAGAATTCCCGCGCCGTCGCGAAGGTCGGGTCGTCGGTGGCGATGCCGCGGATCAGCTCCACCACCTCCATCACCGCAGGGGGATTCATGAAGTGGACGCCGATGAAGCGCTCGGGCCGGTCGGTGGCGGCGGCGAGCCGCGTGATGGAGATGGACGAGCTGTTCGAACCGATCATCGCGTCCGAGCGCAGCACCGGACACAGCTCGGCAAAGATTTTGCGCTTGATCTCTTCCTTCTCGGTCGCCGCTTCGATGACGAAATCGCAGTCGGCGAAGCCGTCGATCGAATCGGCCGGCGTGATGCGCTTGAGCGCGTCCTTGCGCTGCTCCTCGGTGATGCGCTTGCGCTTGACCTGCCGGGCCATGTTCCCGTTGATGGTCGCCAAGGCCGCCTTGAGGCGGTCCGCGGACACGTCGTTGAGCACGACGTCCAGACCCGCTAGCGCGCAGACATGGGCGATACCGCTGCCCATGTGCCCGGCGCCGATGACGCCGACCTTCTTGATTGTTTTTGCCATGCGTCCTGTCCAATGGCGCTTCGCTCTGCGCGCCCGGAATCCGGCGCGCCAGAAGAGTCGAGGCCGTTAATCGCTTATACCGCCTATCCTACGCCGCCGCCACGGCGGCGTGTTCATCCTTTCGCCCAAATCACTTTCCGAGCTTGCCGAGCTCGTCGGTGAGTTCGGGCAGCGCCTTGAAGAGGTCGGCGACGAGGCCGTAATCGGCCACTTGGAAGATGGGCGCTTCCTCGTCCTTGTTGATGGCGACGATGACCTTGGAGTCTTTCATGCCGGCGAGATGCTGGATCGCGCCGGAAATGCCGACCGCCACGTAAAGCTCGGGGGCGACCACCTTGCCGGTTTGACCGACCTGCCAGTCGTTCGGCGCGTAGCCGGCGTCGACCGCCGCGCGCGAGGCCCCGACGGCGGCGCCGAGCTTGTCCGCGACCGGCTCGATGTATTTCGTGAAGTTCTCCCGGCTCTGCATCGCCCGGCCGCCGGAGATGATGATGCGCGCGGAGGTGAGCTCGGGGCGCTCCGACTTCGACAGCTCCTCGCCGACGAAGCGCGACAGGCCCGGATCGGCCGCGGGCGCGACCGGCTCGATGGGGGCGGCAGCGCCTCCCTCCCCGGCCGGCTGGAAGGTCGATGTCCGCACCGTGATAACCTTCTTGGCGTCGCGCGAGCGCACCGTCTGCACGGCGCTGCCGGCATAGATCAGGCGATCGAACGTATCCGGGGCGACCACCTTGATGATGTCCGACACCTGCATCACGTCGAGCAGGGCGGCGACCCGGGGCATGATGTTCTTGCCCGTGGTGGT
>DASUPI010000134.1:0-14711 GCA_036281135.1 Rhodoplanes sp.
GTTCGGCCGGAACATCCCGGCCGCCTTGCAGGCGAGCGTGCTCGCCGCGCAGTCGTTGATCGCGATCGCGTTCTATCTGTTCATCCTGCTCACCTCGAACCCGTTCGCGCGCCTGGCGCAGCCGCCGATCGAAGGCCGCGATCTCAATCCGATCCTGCAGGACTTCGGCCTCGCCATCCACCCGCCCCTGCTCTATCTCGGCTATGTCGGCTTCTCGATTTGCTTCTCGTTCGCCGTGGCGGCGCTGCTGATCGGCCGGATCGACGCCGCCTGGGCGCGCTGGGTGCGCCCCTGGACGCTCGCCGCGTGGATCTTCCTCACGCTGGGCATCGCGATGGGCTCGTACTGGGCCTATTACGAGCTCGGCTGGGGCGGCTGGTGGTTCTGGGACCCGGTGGAGAACGCCTCCTTCATGCCCTGGCTCGCGGGAACGGCGTTCCTGCATTCCGCGCTCGTGATGGAGAAGCGCGAGGCGCTGAAGGTATGGACCATCCTGCTCGCGATCCTCACCTTCTCGCTGTCCTTGATCGGCACCTTCCTCGTGCGCTCGGGCGTGCTGACCTCGGTGCACGCATTCGCGACCGACCCCACGCGCGGCGTCTTCATTCTCGCCATTCTGGTCTTCTTCATCGGCGGCAGCCTTGCGCTGTTCGCCTGGCGCGCGCCGATGCTGAAGCAGGGCGGATTGTTCGCGCCGATCTCGCGCGAAGGGGCGCTCGTCTTCAATAATCTCTTTCTCACCACCGCCTGCGCCACGGTGCTGGTGGGCACGCTCTACCCGCTCGCGCTGGAAGCATTCACCGGGGCGAAGATCTCGGTCGGCGCGCCGTTCTTCAACCTGACCTTCGGTCCGTTGATCGTGCCTGTGCTGCTCGCCATGCCGTTCGGGCCGCTGCTCGCCTGGAAGCGCGGCGACCTCGCCGCGGTCTCGCAGCGGCTGATCGGCGCGGCGGCGCTGGCGGTGATCGCCCTCGTCGTCACGTTCCTCGTGCAAGGCAAGGCGGTGCTCGCCCCGCTCGGCATCGGCCTCGCCGTGTTCGTCATCGCCGGCGCCCTGACCGACGTCGCCGAGCGCATCGGCTTGTTCCGCGCGCCGGGCAGCGCCCTGCGCCGCGCCGCCGGGCTCCCGCGGTCGGCCTGGGGCGCCGCCTTCGCCCATATGGGGATCGGCCTGACGCTGATCGGGGTCATCGGCGAGTCGCAATTGAACAGCGAGCGAATCGTAGCGATCAAGGTCGGCGACAAGCTTGCGCTCAGCGGCTACGAGTTGAGCTTCGACGGCGTGGCCCAGCGCGCCGGAGCAAATTATCGCGAGCTCGTCGCGACCTTCACGGTGCGGCTTGACGGCAAGGTCATCGGCGTCATGGAGCCGGCGAAACGGACCTTCGCGCATCGTGAGATGTCGACCACCGAAGCCGCGCTGAAGACGCGCGGCGTAAGCCAGCTCTACCTCTCGCTCGGCGACGTCAATGCGGACGGCGCGGTCGCCGTGCGGGCTTATGACAAGCCGCTCGTGCTGCTGATCTGGCTCGGCGCGCTCGTGATGGCGATCGGCGGCGCGCTATCCTTGTCCGACCGCCGGTTGCGCATCGGCGCGCCGCGCCCGGCGAAGGCAAGGGCGGCGCTGCAGCCGGCGGAGTAGGGCGGAACAATGCGCATGAGGCTTGGCAGACTGCTCGGCACACTGCTTCTCTTTGCGTTCGCCCTGCTGACGAGCGCCGCGCCCTCGCTCGCGGTCCAGCCGAGCGAGATGTTGCCCGACCCGCAGCTCGAGCAGCGCGCCCGCGGGATTTCCCAGCACCTGCGCTGCATGGTGTGCCAGAACCAGTCGATCGACGATTCCGACGCGCCGCTCGCCAAGGACCTGCGCCTGCTCGTGCGCGAGCGCATGAAGGCGGGCGACAGCGACCTGCAGATCATCGACTACATGGTCGCCCGCTATGGCGAGTTCGTCCTGCTCAAGCCGCGCTTCTCCTGGCACACGGTCGGTCTGTGGGTCACGCCGGCGATCATTCTCCTCGCCGGCGGCTTGGGCGTGCTGATCGCCTTGCGCCGACGCCGCAATCTCGCCGCTGCGGCCGCCGCTCCGCCGCTCACCCAAGCCGAAGAACAGAAGCTCGCCGAACTGGCCAAAGCGGAAAAGACCTGACGGCTCGGCAGCCACCTCAAATCCAAAATCAAAAGATGCAGTTTCGGCCGGCTCTCCCAAGCGGCCCTTAGCGCCTTTTCCGCTCCGGCGATCGATACCCGCTCATTCCCGCGCAAGCGGAAAACCAGTTCCTGCTGGGTCCCCGCTTTTGCGGGGACGAGCGGAATCAGCTCCGATCACACATAATCTAGTGGAACACGCTCGCCGAATCCGATTGCGCGCCGATGACGAAGCGGCTTATGCAGGCCGGCCCGCTCGCGCAGGCCTGACAAGCGACAGCGAAAGGACAAGCCGTGCCCCTGACCGAAGTGACGCATGAGGGATGGATCGGCACGATCATGCTCGACCATGCGGACAAGCGAAACACGCTGTCGAGCGAGCTGATCAACGAGATCATCGCGGCGCTCGACGGCTTCCGCGAGAAGAAGCTGCGCGCGGTGGTGATCCGGGCCGAGCCGGGCGTGCGGGTCTGGTCGGCCGGCTACAACATCATGGAACTGCCGGTGACGCATCGCGACCCGCTCGGCTGGGACGATCCCGTCCGCCATCTCGTGCGGGCGATCGAGGCGTTTCCCGCCCCGGTCCTCGCCATGATCGAAGGCGGCGTATGGGGCGGGGCGTGCGAAGTCGTGCTCGCCTGCGACATCATCGTCATCGCGCCGAACGCCACCTTCGCGATCACGCCGGCGAAGCTTTCCGTGCCCTACAACATTTCCGGCATGCTGACCTTCCTCAACGCGGCGCCGGCGCGCGCGGTGCGCGAGATGGCGTTCACCGCCAAGCCGGTCGCCGCCGCGCGCGCCTTCGATCTCGGCATGGTCAACCATATCGTGCCGTTCGAGGAGCTCGAATCCTTCACCTACGGAATCGCGCGCGACATCGCCGAGAACGCGCCGCTCGCCGTGTCGGTCATGAAGGAGCAGCTGCGCATTCTCGAGGGCGCGCATCCGATCAACCCGCTCGGCTTCGAGCGCATCCAGGGCCTGCGCCGCGTCGTCTATGACAGCCGCGACTATGTCGAGGGCCTCTCCGCCTTCAAGGAAAAGCGCAAGCCGAAATTCGAGGGACGATGAGGGTGGGAGCGTCGACCACAATAACGCTTTCCGGTCGAGCCTGCGGTCGTCATGCCCGCGAAGGCGGGCATCCAGTAAGCACAGGACGGATACTTTGAAACACGACGGACACCGGGGGTGCTGGATCGTCCGCCTGCGCGGACGATGACAGGAAACCGTTTTCGACGTGGTCGAGTTCGTAAGACCTTTTCCGCTCGTCCCCGCGCAAAGCGGGAACGAAGGAATGCCAGAAACCGGATTCCCGCTTGCGCGGGAATGAGCGGATAGAGCTTCGGCGTTGTGAAATCTGATGCAAGCACGTCTCAGCGCATTGGAGACCGTCACCCGCCGAGCTTGGCGATCAGCGCGTCGGAGACCTCGAAATTGGCATAGACGTTCTGCACGTCGTCGTGGTCGTTGAGCGTCTCGATGAGCCTGAGCAGCCGCTCGCCCTCCTCGTCGCCGACCGGCACCGTGTTCTGCGGACGCCACACCACCGCCGCCCTGCGCGGCTCGCCGAATTTCTGTTCGAGGCTCTTCGCCACCTCGCGGTAGGCGTCTTGCGAGGCGTAGATTTCGTGCCCGGCCTCGGTCGAGACGACGTCCTCGGCGCCCGCCTCGATCGCGGCGTCCAGCATGGCGTCGGCCGACGCGACCTTGGCGGGAAATTCGATCAGGCCGACGCGGTCGAACATGAAGGAGACGGCGCCCGTCTCGGCGAGATTGCCGCCGCTCTTGGTGAAGTAGGAGCGGACGTCCGAGGCGGTGCGGTTGCGGTTGTCGGTCAGAGCCTCGACGATGACGGCGACGCCGCCCGGCCCGTAGCCCTCGTAGCGGATCTCGTCATAGGATTCCGCGTCGCCGCCCAGCGCCTTCTTGATCGCGCGTTCGATATTGTCCTTCGGCATGTTTTCCGCGCGCGCGGCGATGATCGCCGCCCGCAGCCGCGGATTCATGCCCGGGTCGGGCGAGCCGAGCTTCGCCGCCACCGTGACCTCGCGGGCGAGCTTGCCGAACAGCTTGGAGCGCATCGCGTCCTGCCGCCCCTTGCGGTGCATGATGTTCTTGAATTGCGAATGTCCGGCCATGGCGCGGTCCTGAACGGCGCGGTCCGCCGCGATTTCCCGGCGCTCACCGCGTTGGTGCGATCTCGTGATGCGTATGTATAGAAAAGCGTGCCGGCGAAATCCAGCGCGCGGCCGCGCTCACGCCCAGAACGCAGGCTGGCACGGCTCCAGGTTCCCGCCGAGACGCACCGCGCCGACGCGGGTTGCAAGCCCGGTGCGCTCATCCGTCTCCACCGCGAACCCGCACAGCGTCGCCGGACCGTTCGCCGGCTCCAATCGCGCGCCCGGGATGCGGCGCAGGAAGCGGTTGACCGGCTCGTCCTTGACCATGCCGATGACCGAATCGTAATCGCCGGTCATTCCGACATCGGTGATGTAGGCGGTGCCGTGCGGGAGAATCTGGTGGTCCGCCGTCGGGACATGCGTATGGGTGCCGACCACGAGGCTCGTCTTGCCGTCGAGGAAGTGCGCCATCGCCTGCTTCTCGCTCGTCGCCTCGCAATGGATATCGACGATGATCGCGTCGGCGCCGCTCGTGAGCGCGCAGACGGAGAGTTCGGTCTCGACCGCAGCGAAGGGATCGTCGAGCGGGTCCATGAAGATGCGGCCCATGACATTGATGACGAGGACGCGGGCGCCGTTCTTGGCGTCGAGAAGGGCCGCCCCGCGGCCCGGCGTGCCGCGCGGATAGTTGAGCGGCCGGACGAGACGCGGCGCGCGGTCGATGAAGACGAGGGCGTCGCGCTGGTCCCAGGCGTGATTGCCAAGCGTGATGGCGTCGCCGCCGGCCGCGACCAGGTCGCTGCAGATCGCCTCCGTAATGCCGAAACCGCCCGCCGCGTTCTCCCCGTTGATGGCGACGAAATCGAGCTTCCAGTCCTTGATGAGCCCGGGCAGCCGCTCCACGACGATCGCCCGGCCGCTTCGCCCCACAATGTCCCCGATGAAGAGAATGCGCACGTGCTATCCGTTCCAATCTACCCGAATGAAATCTTCAATTGTTTTACGGAGTTCTTTGTTCTTCTTTCCGATTTTCTCCCAAACTTCCCTACGCGTTCTCACGTTATCCGACCATTGCGGAGAAGACTTATCGATACCCTCACCCTCCGCCTTGATTGTCGAAAAATCGTGCCAATGTTCTACGATCTCGTCGACCTGAGAGCCAATTTGAGTCGGAAACAGTAGTCTAAACCGGTGCATCCGCCCCATCGCTTCTTTCATTTTCGAAATGTACTCACCTGCCCAGTTATCACCTCTGGCCTCGATTGCTGCTCGATTGATCTCATCGATTACCTTGAACACATCAAACCGTTCATTGAAGAGATCGAGCTTTAGCTTCGTTCGTGTCGTACGAGATTGTCCAACCTGAATCCAAGCAGTCACAATTAGCGCCACTACAGCGATTGCGGTAGGGGCTAATCCTTGAATCCACTGGACCCAGAGAGGCAGTGTGAACCGACACGAGAGTCAGCCCCGGAAATCGATGACCCCGTGTTCCGTTAGCACGAGATCGAGCCGCGCGTCCCGCTCGCTCGCCGGCACCCTGGGGACTTCCTGCATGGCATAGGCGATCCCGACGGCGGTGATCGGTTTGAGCGCGCGCAATCGCGTGATGGTCATGTCGTAATAGCCGGCCCCGTAGCCGACGCGATGGCCGGCGCGATCGAAGGCGGCAAGCGGCACGAGCAGGATGTCGGGAAGCACTTCGGGCGCGTCGGCGGGCGGCTCGCACAAGCCCCATCGACATGCAATGACCGGATCGCCGAACCGCCATGCGCGCATGACAAGCGGCTCTCCGCGACCGGCCACGCATGGCAGCGCCAGTTGCGCTCCGGCCGCGATGAGGCGCCGCACCAGCGGCTGCGGATCGCATTCGCTTCGAATCGGAAGATAGCCGGAGACAATCAGGCCGTGCGGCCCTGCCGCGACGGGCAGCGGCCGCGCGGCGATGGCCGCTGCGGCGGCGCTGCGGTGCTCCACCGGCAGAGCGTCGCGGCGGGCGAGCGCCGCTAGGCGCAGCACGCCCTTGTCGTCTTCCAAAGAGGCGGAGTACGCCATCGGCGGGAAACAGACCATTCGAAAGTGCGGAGCCGCGAGAGCCGTCGGGGTATCGATCCCGGGTCCCCTACCAAAGTAGGTGGGCGCCATATGTCCGAGCCCACGGGCTCGGTCAGGGACAGCTCCCTTAAGGATCGATAAGGCCCCGGGGATACTGACCCCAAACGCGCTCCGCAGCCCCGCAACTCAATGTAATGCGTCGAAGCCTCGGCCGCTACACTCAGCTGCGGCGATCGCAGGTTGCCTGTTCGGTCGATGAGCCGGCGTCGCCCTATTATCCCGCCGGCACGTCGTGGCCGTCGCCTCCCGCGTTCAGGGCCGTGGTCACGCGCTCGATCCGCTCGGCCGCGGCGTTGAGAGCGGCAATGATCGCGGAGCTCGTCTTCTGAGCGTGCTCCGCTGCGACCACGCGCGCCTGCTGCAGCTCGGCGAGTTCTTCCTCGAAACGGCGCATGCGTTGGGACGTTTCGGCGAGCTCGTCGGAGATCAGCAGCGCCGCCATCACCGTCAGGCGCATGTCGCCGATTTCGCCGAAACTCGTCCGCAGCCGCGCGATGCGCTGGTCGAGCTCGTGCGCGAGGCGCGCAAGATGATGTTCCTGGCCGTCGTCGCAGGCCATTCGGTATTGGCGGCCATTGATCGTGACGCTTACATGAGGCATGGCCGTTCGGCACCCTCGCCCGTTCGGATCAACGCTCGCCGGCAATCACCGCGCGAATCGCTTCCATCGCCGTGTCGAGCCGTTCCGCGACCGCCCGGTTAGCCTGTTCGAGCCGGTGCGCGCGCGCGACCGACTGGTCGAGCTCGCTCGCGAGCCGCGACCGATCGATCCCGAGGCTGTGCACCTGATCGGTGAGATCGCCGCGTCCATGATCCCGTTCCAGACGACATTCGACAGCTTCTTCCAGCCCCTGCAGGGCGCGTTCAAGCCGCGTCGTCGCCGCTTCCACGGCGGTGATTTCTGTCATTGCCACCCCTCAAGGCCAGCCTCGAAGCCCTGCCCCCAAAATCCTTTATCGGCAGATAAATGGATCGTGAAGCTTACGTGGTTTTCGTGGCCCGTCAATCGATCCGCCAACAATCCGGAACTTCCCCGTCCGCCCGGCGAGCCGGGGGCGCTCTTTGAGGACCATCCGAGCTAAGCCGCGTTGACACCGGGCCGCCACATGCCTAATCAGTCCGCGATTTCGCCATCCGAGGCTCCCCGGCAGCCGGCGCCCGCACAGCCGGCCGGCGGTCGCCGACCTTGGCCCAGCCCTCCCGGCGCATTCGCGGCCGAGGCCTGCTCCCGCTAAAGACAAGGAAGGCCGATCAATCAATGATTTCCCGCGCCCAACACGACCGGATGGCGAATGCGATCCGCGCGCTCGCCATGGATGCCATCGAGCAGGCGCAGTCGGGCCATCCGGGATTGCCGCTCGGCGCGGCGGATTTCGCGACCGTCCTGTTCACGCGTGCGTTGAAATTCGATGCCTCCGACCCGACCTGGCTCGACCGCGACCGTTTCGTGCTCTCGGCCGGCCACGGCTCGATGCTGCTTTATGCGCTGCTCTATCTCACCGGCTATGCGGGCGTGACGATCGATCAGATCAAGCGGTTCCGCCAGCTCGGATCGCTCACCCCCGGCCATCCGGAGGTCGGATTGACGCAGGGCATCGAGACGACCACCGGACCGCTCGGGCAGGGCTTGGCCAACGGCGTCGGCATGGCGATCGCGGAACGGCATCTGGCGGCCGAATTCGGACCCGAGATCGTCGACCATCGCACCTATGTCCTCGCCTCGGACGGCGACCTGATGGAAGGCATCAGCCACGAGGCGATCTCGCTTGCCGGCCATTTGCGGCTGAACAAGCTCATCGTCCTGTATGACGAGAACCGCGTCTCCATCGATGGCCCGCTGCTCCTGTCGGACTCGGTCGATCAGGTGCAGCGGTTCAAGGCCGCCGGATGGGCCGCCACGCGGATCGACGGCCATGATCCGGCCGTGGTCGCGTCCGCCCTCGCGGCCGCGCGCGCGAGCGATCTGCCGAGCCTCATCGCCTGCCGCACGATCATCGCTTTCGGAGCGCCGACCAAAGCGGGCACCGAAGGCTCGCACGGCGCGCCGCTCGGCGCCGAGGAGGTTGCCGGGACGCGCGTCGACCTGAACTGGCCATACCCGCCTTATGAGATACCGGAGGATGTCCTTCACGCGTGGCGCGCGGCGGGGCAGCGGTCCGAGCCGGCCCGCGAGGCGTGGGAGCGGCGCTACGCCGCGATGCCGGCGGAGAAGCGGGCGAAGTTCGAGCGCCGCATTCGTGGCGAGGTGCCTCGCGAGCGATTGCAGGCCGCCGTGCATAAGGTGAAAGAGCGGCTCGCCGCCGAGCCGAAGAATATCGCGACGCGCGCGGCCTCCGGCCTCGCACTCGACACGCTCGTCACGAACTTTCCCGAACTGGTCGGCGGTTCGGCGGATTTGACGGGCTCAAACAACACCAAAGTGAAAGGGATGCCCGTGCTCACGGCGGCCTTCCCGGGCGGCCGCTACATTCACTACGGCATCCGCGAGCACGCGATGGCCGGGGCGATGAACGGGATGGTACTGCATGGCGGCATCATCCCCTACTCCGGAACATTCCTCGTCTTCTCCGACTATTGCCGTCCCTCCCTGCGCCTCGCCTCCATGATGCATCTGCGCGTGATCCATGTGATGACGCACGATTCGATCGGGATCGGCGAAGATGGCCCGACGCATCATCCGGTGGAGCAGCTTGCCGCTTTGCGCGCGATACCCGGCCTGCAGGTCTTCCGTCCCTGCGATGCGGTCGAGACCGTCGAGTGCTGGGAACTCGCGCTGCAATCAGCCGATCGGCCGAGCATCCTTTCCCTGACGCGACAGAGCGTGCCGCAACTGCGCAAGACCTTCGATGCGGATAACCGGTGCGCGACCGGCGCCTACGAATTGGTTCCGGCGGAGGGCGGCCCGGCGGAAGTATCGCTCTTCGCCAGCGGCTCCGAGGTTGGGATCGCCGTCGAGGCGCGTCGCATTCTCGCCGACCGCGGCATTTTAGCGCGGGTGGTCTCGGTGCCGTGCTTCGAGCTGCTTTTTGATGCGCCGGCCGAAACGCGTCACGCTATCATTGGCGATGCTCCGATAAAGGTTGCGGTCGAGGCGGCCGTCCGCCAAGGATGGGACGCAATCATCGGGTCAGATGGCGCTTTCGTCGGCATGCGGGGGTTCGGCATCAGCGCTCCTTCTCAGGAGCTCTACGAACACTTCGGCATCACGCCTGAGAAGGTGGCGGAGGCCGCGTTGACAAAGCTCAACCAACGGTGAAGGAATCTGCCGATTAGCGCCGGCCCTGTCACACGAATAGCGTTTCACATTGAATAAATTAACAAATCGCGCTCCCTTTTGGGCGCACACAAGGAGAAGAGCATGGCTGTTCGGGTTGGAATCAACGGGTTTGGGAGGATTGGTCGTCTGGTGCTGCGGGCGCTCGCGGAATCGGGGCGCAAGGACATCCAGGTCGTCGGCGTCAACGATCTCGGGCCGGTCGAGACCAATGCGCACCTCCTGCGCTTCGACTCGGTGCATGGGCGCTTTCCGCTTGAGGTCAAGGTCAGCGGCGACTCCTTTGACTATGGCGCGGGGCCGATCAAGGTGACCGCAATCCGGGATCCCGCCCAGCTTCCGTGGAAGGACCTCGGCGTCGAAATCGCGTTCGAGTGCACGGGCCTTTTCACCGCCAAGGACAAGGCCATGGCCCATATCGCGGCAGGCGCCAAGCGCGTCCTCGTTTCCGCGCCCGCAGACGGCGCCGATCTCACGGTCGTCTATGGCGTCAACCACGACAAGCTCACCAAGGACCATCAAGTCGTCTCAAACGCCTCGTGCACGACCAACTGCCTTGCTCCCGTCGTGAAAGTGCTGAATGACGCGGTCGGGATCGAGAAGGGCTTTATGACCACGATCCACGCCTACACCGGCGACCAGCCGACGCTCGACACGATGCACAAGGATCTCTACCGCGCTCGCGCCGCGGCGCTGTCGATGATCCCGACCTCGACCGGCGCGGCGAAGGCAGTCGGACTCGTGCTGCCGGAGCTCGCAGGCAAGCTCGACGGTGTCGCGATCCGCGTGCCGACCCCGAACGTGTCGGTGGTGGACCTGAAATTCGTGGCCAAGCGCAAAACCACGAAGGAAGAGATCAACGAGGCGATCAAAGCCGCCGCGAACCAGCAGCTCAAGGGCATTCTCGGCTACACCGAGGCGCCCAATGTGTCGGTTGACTTCAACCACGATCCGCGCTCGTCGATCTTCCACATTGACCAGACCAAGGTCATGGACGGCACGCTGGTGCGCGTGATGTCGTGGTACGATAACGAGTGGGGCTTCTCGAACCGCATGTCGGACACCGCGGTTGCGATGGCGAAGCTGATCTAACTGATGTCATCGTCTTGCCAGCGCGCGTGGCGCAAGCCGCGCGCGGCTGGCGCGATGGAGCGGGGAAACTTCTTTCGGGGCTTTGCGGGCGCTGAGCGCCGCATCGCCCGTCTTGCGGAGCAAGGTGGACATCATGGCGGGGTTCCGCACACTTGATAAGGCCGACGTGAATGGCAAACGCGTACTGCTCCGCGTCGACCTCAATGTTCCGACGGAAAACGGCAAGGTCACCGACGTGACCCGCATCGAGCGGGCCGCCGAGACCATCAACGAGCTTGCCGACAAGGGGGCGAAGGTCATCCTGCTTGCCCATTTCGGACGCCCGAAGAAGGGGCCCGATCCGAAATACTCCCTTAAACCGGTCGCCGAGACGGTGGCCGAGGTGATCAAGCGGCCGGTCGCCTTCGCCGGCGACTGCATCGGCCCGGTCGCGGAAAAGGCGGTCGCCGCGATGAAGCCGGGCGACGTGCTCTGCCTGGAGAACACGCGGTTCCACCCGGCAGAGGAAAAGAACGATCCGACCTTCGTCGAAGTGCTCGCCAAGCTCGGCGACCTTTGGGTGAACGATGCGTTTTCGGCCGCGCACCGCGCCCATGCCACGACGGAAGGGCTCGGCCACAAGCTTCCCGCCTATGCCGGGCGCAGCATGCAAGCCGAGCTCGACGCGCTCGGACGCGCGCTTGAAGCGCCGCAGCGGCCGGTCGCCGCGGTAATCGGCGGGGCGAAGATTTCCGGCAAGCTCGACCTGCTCGGCAATCTGCTCGACAAGGTGGAGGTGCTCATCATCGGCGGTGGGATGGCGAACACGTTCCTTGCGGCGCAAGGCCATCCGATCGGCAAGTCGCTGACCGAGAACGACCTCATCCCGACCGCGCGCGAGATCATGGCGAAGGCGAAAGCGAACGATCGCGAAATCGTGCTTCCGGTCGATGTGGTCGTCGCGCAAAAATTCGAGGCGAACGCGCCGACCCGCGTCGTCGATATCGACCATGTGGGACCCGAGGACATGATCCTCGATATCGGGCCGCGCTCGATCGAGTACGCGGTCTCCTCGCTTGCACGGATGAAGACCGTCGTTTGGAACGGCCCGCTCGGCGCGTTCGAGACGACGCCGTTCGACGTCGGAACGGTGCAGGTCGCCGAAGCGGCGGCCGAGCGCTCGGCCACCGGGCGGCTTGTCACCGTGGCGGGCGGCGGCGACACCGTCGCCGCGCTGAACCACGCTGGCGCGGCCGACCGCTTCACGTATATTTCCACCGCTGGCGGAGCCTTCCTCGAGTGGCTCGAAGGCAAGGCGCTGCCCGGCGTCGAAATTCTGCGGGCGAAGTAGCCCGCATCCCTCCTCTGGAGGCAAGGTCGTCCGGCGCGAAGGAATGGCGCGCCGGAACAGAACCAAAGCGGCCGCCGGCCTGACGACCGGCATTCGCTGCTCCAGAAGCGCGATATTCCTATCTTTGCCGAGATTGCCGCAGATCGCTAGTGTGTACCTAGCTGGTTGATGCCATTAACGAATTTATGTCTATTGTGATCCGGACGCGAACCGGCGTTCGCTCGAAATTACCGCGAGCGTGCTACCCTGGAGCTACCCGAAAACGGTCTGGAGATCGCGGCACGCCGAATGAAATTACGGCTTCAACGCGGTAGCGGACCAGTCTTACAGTGCATGGCACAAGGGTTCCAGCCGGCGCGACGAATGAGAGACGACAATGCCCAGAGCGGCGACCATGCGCGTGGACGTGAAACCGGCAATGCTACGCTGGGCACGCGAGCGCGCGGGATTGGAGCCGGACGCGCTGGCGCATCGGTTTCCCAAGCTTGCCGATTGGGAGCGCGAAGAGGCGCGGCCAACGCTCAAGCAGTTGGAAGACTTCGCCAAGGCCACGCACGCGCCTATCGGCTATCTCTTTCTGAGCGAGCCGCCGGCCGAGCGTGTTCCCATTCCGGATTTTCGGACCGTCGAAAACCGCCGGACCGGCCATCCAAGCCCCGACCTTCTCGAAACCATCTATCTCTGCCAGCAGCGTCAGGAATGGTATCGCGACTATGTGCGCTCGCTCAGGGAAGAGCCGCTCCCCTTCATAGGCTCCGTAACGCCTGAAAACGATATCGTTCAAACGGCGGCTGAAATTCGCCATGCGCTCGGCTTCGAGATCGAGGAGCGCCGCCAATGCCCAACCTGGACCGAAGCATTGCGCCGCTTTATCGAGCAGGCCGACAGGTTGGGCGTACTCGTCATGGTCAATGGCGTTGTCGGGAGCAACAACCACCGCAAGCTTAGCCCGGACGAATTTCGAGGGTTCGCCATTTCCGACGATCTGGCCCCGCTTGTCTTCATCAATGGCGCGGACACCAAGTCGGCGCAGATGTTCACACTCGCTCATGAGCTAGCCCATCTCTGGCTTGGCCAATCGGCGCTGTCCGACATGGAGGCCTCGTCCGCGCCCACGCACCGCGTGGAGAATTGGTGCAACCGGGTCGCTGCCGAGCTTCTAGTCCCGCTTGCCGTTTTTCGCGAGCAGCTTCGACCCGACGAGGATTTGCGGGCGACGCTCAATCGGCTTGCCAAGCACTTCAAGGTGAGCACGTTAGTGGTTCTGCGCCGCATCCACGATGCTGGTGGCCTCACGCGGGAGGCGTTTTGGCAGGCATACAGGGAAGAATTGAACCGGCTTCGGGAAATTCAAAGGGCGGGCAGTGGCGGCGACTTTTACCTGACCCTCGGCGTCCGTGTCGGCAAGCGCTTCGCCCGCGCCCTTGTCGCCAACACGCTTGAAGGTCAAACGCTGCATCGCGACGCATTTCGCCTGCTCGGTTCTCCAAGCTTTCGACCTTTCGCGAGTTGGCACATAGCCTCGGGGTCGCCTGATGGCGTACCTGTTGGACGCGAACGTATTCATTCAAGCCAAGAATCTACATTACGGTTTGGATTTCTGCCCGGCATTTTGGGAATGGCTAATCGCGAATAATAAGGGCGCGAACGTCTTCAGCATCGAGAAAGTCGGTGACGAGATTGCCGCAGGCGGCGACGACCTGTCCGACTGGGCCGGGAACTGTGGCGATGGCTTCTTCCTCAAGCCAGATGCCGCGCTTCTGCCAGCGCTCGGTACCGTCAGTGCTTGGGCGAACGGTCAGAACTACGAGCCCGCTGCGGTGAACACCTTCCTTCAGGTGGCGGACTATTATCTCGTTGCATATGCTCTTGCGCACGGACACACGGTTGTCACGCACGAGATCGCGTCCGCCTCGACCAAGCGCATCAAAATTCCAAATGCCTGTATTGGATTGAGCGTCAAGTTCATGACGCCCTACGAGATGCTGCGCCACGAGCGTGCGCGCTTCATCTTGGGTCCTCAGCCATAGGCCTCGAAATTTTCTTGTTTCCGGTGATTACCGCAATCGCCAGCCATTACATAAGCATTTGATGTTTATAAAAAATTACTGTTTTTTGATCTTTGCACGAGGCGGTGTCCGCACGGCGTCGCCTCCGAAATGGGTCGGGAAATGACGGGAAAGCGGCTCACAAAGCTACCGCCTGTGCGCGCCGATCACGGTCTTCATCTCATCGCTTCGCATCCACACCCGATCTGATCATCAGCGCCCGTATATGGCGGTAGACACCCGATTGCGGCAGGCGATGCAACCGGTGCCGGGGCCAAAGAAACCGGGAGAACGCAAAAAAGCCGCCGCCCGAGTCGCTCAGGCGGCGGCTCGTCACATGCTGGCGGTTAGCTGATGGAGGCTTGGTAGATCTTGTCGACCGCGGCCTTCAGCGTCTTGTTGAACTCTTCGTCGCTCTGCTGGGCAGTCAGGCCCTCGGTAAGCGCGCGGCTGAAGGAAGCGATCATGCCGTGGTTGCGAGAGAGCTTCTCGCAGGCATCGTCCCGGGTGTACCCGCCGGACAGAGCGACGACCCGCGCCACCTTCGGGTGTTTGACCAGATCGGCGTAGAAATCGTCCTG
>DASUPI010000135.1:0-21370 GCA_036281135.1 Rhodoplanes sp.
GGGCTGTTCGTCCTTCCAGCAGGCGAGCACGCGATCGCTATAGTGCGATTGAATCCAGCTCTTCAGGAAGCGGGTCGGAACCGACAGGCGCACGGTTTCGCTGTCGACGCCCTCGAACTCCATCCGCGCAAACCAGCTTGAAAAAATGTCTTCGCCGACTTCAGCGCGCAGACGTCCTTTGACCCGCGACCACTGGTCCTGATCGGTGTTCGTCATGGCTTCGCCTTTCGCGCCCCACTTGGCGCGCCAAATACATGTCCATTACGCAGATGACGGAGCGCCCAAGCGCTCGCGCCGCCGACGTACTCGAACCTCGGGGGTGTTCAGTTAGTCCGGCGCGGTCTCGTCAACGGCGAGCGCCGGGCGAGCCTGCCATCAGCTTCCGAGCGGCCACATCATCGTCATTCGCGATCGACGGAAGGCGTTCGTCTTGTTGGAGAGCCAAGCGGCAGGTGTCCTTGAGGTGCAGGAGGACGGCCCGGTAGACGCAAACGGTGCACAATCGGAAATGGCGAGAATGAGAACCTGCCACATCTTGTTCATGTTCGACCTCAAGTTATTGTATTCCGAAGAGCTCTGGAAGCGTAATCAACCATCGCTCACCCGGATTTTTCCTCCCGGCCAACCGGCTTAACTTCAATACGCAAATAACTCGAAGAGCGGATGATACGCTCAAGGAGTCAAGCCGCCGCGCGCCGCGACTATACGCGTATTAACGCGCATGCTGCCTCACTTAACACTTGTGAAATCAGCCTCAGCCTCATTGGCTCCGCAAAGGCGCGGACGCCACGTCTTAGAATTACACAGGCCCCAGGGGGCCGCAATGGCCTTGGAAGCGTCATGATTGGCACCGGTGGGAAGGCCCCCCCTGCGACGCTATCGTTCTGCTTGAGGACTCAAGGCCAACTGAGTAGCAGCAGTTGGTTTTACGGGACGCGGAGAATTGACATTGGATTGTGGTATTTTGGTCGCACAACCGTCATATCGGTGTGCACGAAAATCGCAGATCTGTCAAAATACCAAGCGCGAGCGCGGCCTTTCTTGTTAAAGCCTTGCGCGAGCTTCGATTTTCCTGCGCGAAAGTAAAGGGTAACTGTCGGAAACTATTGGACCTTTTTGTGTGCATAGCAAGAAGACTCCGCGAGCGGAAAAACGCAACGGCGGCCAAGAAGGAGGACATTCGGCTGTAGCCGTTCAGCCACAAGCGCCTGTGGCTAGGAAATTAGTCCCTGACCCTATGAGCGGTCGCAACAAGGGTGTTCGCGCCTACTGACCGAGCTTCGTCACCTGGTGGGTCAGGCGGGACACCTTCCGGCTTGCCGTCCGCTTATGGACGACGCCCTTCTGCGCCGCGCGCAGGAGTTCCGGCTCGGCCGCCTTGAGGGCCGCGGCCGCGGCCGTCTTGTCGCCGCTCGCAATGGCGTCCTCGACCTGACGCACATAGGTCCGCATGCGCGAGCGGTGGGTCTTGTTGACCTCCGTGCGGCGGCTGATCTTGCGCGTCGCCTTCTTGGCGGATTTGGTATTGGCCATCTCAGTTCCGTTGGGGTTGCTCGACGGGCATTTTTCCGCCGCGAAAGCGAGCGCCGCTTATAGGAGGGTGCTCGGAAAGCGTCAACGGCCCCGGCGACACGGCCCCGGCGACACGGCCCCGGCGGCAACCTTTCGGGGCATGCGCCCGGCGTCGGCGGATGGAGTCGGCGGATGGATAGGCTGGCGCGTGCCTTAGTCTAAAGCCGCGTCACGCAGCCCGGCTGGGCGCGCGGATGCGGTCGTAGCCGGCGATGGCGGCGGTCCGGTCGGCGGCCGGCAGGCCGCTCAGCGGCGGCGCGACCCGCGCCCAAGCGGGGTCGGCATGGATGTGCCCGAGGAGCGCCTTGACGCCCGCAACGACCGGCTTGCCGTCGAGCAGCCGGCGGATCGCCACTGCCTGCGCCAGGGCCTCGGCGTCGCCGTGATGATAGGCGAGCGCGCATAGATCGGAATTGAGGTTCGCGGTTGCCGAGATGCAGCCCGCGAACCGTCCGGCCCGCGCCTCGACGAGCGCCCCTTCGATCGATGGAAATACGCTGAAGCCCTCCGCCAAGGCCGCGGCGGCGCGGGCATAGCCCATGTCGCCGGAGGAGTCCTTGAGGCCGCGAAGACGCGGGCCGAACGCCTCGATCATCCGGCCGACCAGCGGGAGCGGCCAGGGGACGGTCGAGAGCGCCGGGAAGTGATAGAGATAAAGGCAGATCGGCCGCGCCGCGGTCGCCGCCATGATGCGCTCGACATAGGCGAACAACCCGTCATCGACGATGTCTTTGTAGTAGAAGGGCGGCAACAACAGCGCCCCGCCGAAGCCGAGCTCGGCGGCGTGCGACGTGAGCGTGACGGCGTCGGCCAGCGCCGCGGCGCCGGTGCCGACCAGGCAGCGCGAGAGCGGCAGCTCCGCGCCCGCATAGGCATTCATGACGGTCTGGCGCTGCGCGACCGAGAAGGAGGTCGCCTCGCCGGTGGTGCCGAGCACGTTCAGCCCGTCGCAACCATGCGCGAGCAGATGGCGCGCGAGTGCGACGGAGCGCGCGCAGTCGGGCTCGCCGTCCTGATCGACGGCGGTGGCGATCGCGGCGATGACGCCGCGCGGCGTTTTGGGGGCCATGCGCGCTCCTTGTTGGCGGCGATCTATAGCGGGTTTCCGGGCGAGGAACGAATCGACCGCATCGCGGCGAGTTGCGGCGTCGCGTCGTTGCGGCTACATGGACTCCATGCTGCGGCTCGGCGACTCGGGCCGTCGAACCGCGCGCGAGCGATCCGAACCCTTCATCGCAGTCCCATGATCCGTTTCATTCTCCGTTTTATCGGCCTGTGGATTCTCGCGGCCGCCTTCGTTTTTCTGGTCTATGACGGGACCAAGTCGATCGCCGCCGGAATGGTGTTGACCAAGCCGTTCGGCGAGACCTGGAACGACGTGCATTCCAACAGCCTGCTTCTGCTGCAGCCGGCGATCGAGCGGCACGTCGCCGTGTGGCTGTGGGATCCCGTCATGCTGTCGATCCTGACCTCGCCGACCTGGCTGGTGCTCGGCGTGATCGGCATCATCCTTGTGCTGCTGGGCCGCAAGAAGAAGCCGCTGATCGGTTACGCCCGCCGGTGAGCGGACGCCAGCGCGACACTGCGGATGCATGCGCAACGCATGCGCCATGCCCATATTGGGGCCAGCAGTCAGTCGCGCGCCGCAGGAGGAACCGATGTTCATGTTCAGCAGGAAGCAGGCGGAAATGCCGGCCCCGCATCAGGTGCTGCCGGGACGCCCGCAGCCTATTCGGACCGCGAGCCATCATTTCGTGAACCGGCGTCCGCTCCAGGGCCCCTATCCGGAGGGGTTGGAGACGGCAATGTTCGGTCTGGGCTGCTTCTGGGGCGCCGAGCGCAAGTTCTGGGAGCTTGGCGACGGCGTCTATGTCACGGCGGTCGGCTATGCCGGCGGTTCGACCCCCAATCCCACTTATGAGGAGGTTTGCAGCGGCCGCACCGGGCACAACGAGGCCGTGCTCGTGGTGTTCGACCCCAAGCGAATTTCCAATGAGCGGATGCTCCAGTTGTTCTGGGAGAGCCACGATCCGACCCAGGGGATGCGCCAGGGCAACGATACCGGCACCCAGTATCGGTCCGGCATCTACGTGTTCTCGCCGGCCCAGCGGCAGGCGGCCGAGGCGTCGCGCGCCATGTTCCAGAAGGCGCTCTCGGCCAAAGGGTACGGGGAGATCACGACTGAAATCCGCGACGCCCCGCCGTTCTTCTTCGCCGAGGACTATCACCAGCAATACCTTGCGAAAAACCCGATGGGCTATTGCGGGCTCGGCGGGACCGGCGTGAGCTGCCCGGTCGGGATCGCCTCGCCCGCGTCCTAGCTCCGGCGGGGAGCGAGCATGGCCCCCAAGGGGGAGGGGGCCGTTCTTATCGCAGCCTCGCCCCCGAGGCCGGGACAAACAACGCGATGCGACGGCTAGAAACCGCGATCATCTTCAACAGCCGGTGGACGCTCGCGCCGATCTATCTCGGGCTCGCCGCGGCGCTGCTTCTGCTCGTTTTTCACTTTCTCAAGGAGTTCATCGAGTTCGCCCTGCATATCGCGGGCGCGAGCTCGTCCGCGGTCACGCTCGCCGTTCTCGGCCTGATCGATCTCGCTTTTCTCGCCATCTGGTGCTGATCGTCATTCTTTCGGGATTCGAGAATTTCGTCTCGCGCATCGAGGCGCATGATCGCGACCGGCCGGACTGGATGACGAAGGTCGATTTCGGCGGTCTCAAACAGAAGCTGATGGTCTCGATCGTCGCGATCAGCGCGATCGAGGTCCTCAAATCCTTCATGAATATCGACAAGATCGACGATCGCCGGCTCGGCTGGACCGTCGGCATTCATCTGCTGTTCCTGTTCTCGATGCTCATCGTGGCGTTGTCCGACCGCTTCGGCGTCGCAAAGTCGAAGAACGAGCAGCGCGTCGAGGCGGGAGACCGCGGGAAGTACTGACGGCTGCGAACGGGCGCGGGACAGCCGCGTCACGTCACGGCCGCCGCCGGCATCAGCCCACATGTTTTGCGAGGAAGGCGAGGGTGCGCGTGAGCGCAAGCCGCGCGCTTTCGGCGTCATAGGTCGGCCGCTCGTCGCAATTGAAACCGTGGCCCGCCGGGTAGACATAGAGCTCGCATTCGGGGCGCTTCTCGCGCACGATCTCCACATCCGACATGGGGATCGACTGATCGCGGTTGCCGAAGTGCAGCTGTGTCGGCGCCTTCGGTTCGAGATCGGCATTCTGCGCGGTCTGGCCGCCGTAATAGCCGATCGCCGCCGACAGTCCGGAAAGCTTCGCCGCCGCGAGAAAGGCGACGGTGCCGCCCATGCAGTACCCGACAATGCTGACCTTGCCGGCGCTTTGCACCGCGTTGATCGCCGCCTGGGTGTCGCGCAGCATGGCGCGCCAATCGATGCGCGGAATGAACTTGCGCGCTTCCTCGATCTCCGCCGGCGAGTAGCCCGACTCGAAATCGCGCTGATAGCGGTCGAACACCGCGGGCGCGAGGGCGACATAGCCTTGCTCGGCGAAGCGATCGCACACGCTGCGGATGTGGCGGTTGACCCCGAATATCTCCTGGATCACGACGAGCCCGCCCTTCGGCCGCTCGCGCGGATCGGCCCGGTAGGCGCCGAGCACGAATCCGTCGGATGCGGTGAGCGATAGATGCATTCCCACGCTGCTCTCCTCCTGTTCCGCTGATTGAGCCTGCGCCGCGCGCAATAAAAGCTCTCGCCTTTCGTATGGCGCAGCCGGCGTGGCCGGCGCAACCGAGCGATGTGGCGCCGTCGCTGGCGGCATGTGACACCGCCCAAACTTGACAACGGGCCTCAAGAGCAAGGAACATTACCGCAATGACAAAGGACCGCCGACCTACGCTTGCAGGAATCCGCCGTGCGCGTCCTCACATCAACGGTTCCAGGGAGGAACAGGAATGCCGAAATCCGCATCCGGACTGACTCGTCGCGACCTGATGATGCTGGCTGGCGCCGGCGCAACAAGTCTCGCTCTGCCGTTCCCGCGTCCCGCATTCGCGCAAGCTCAGCCCATCAAGGTCGGGCTCCTGCTGCCCTATAGCGGCACCTATGCCCAGCTCGGCGAGGCCATCACGCGGGCGATGGAGCTCTATCTGAAGCAGAATGGCGGCAAGCTGGCGGGCCGCGAGGTCGTGTTCGTGAAGCTTGACGACGAGGCGAGCCCACCGAAAGCGCCGGAACTCACCACCAAGCTCATCGAAGGCGAGAAGGTCGACATTCTGACCGGCCCGGTGCATTCGGGCGTGGCCATGGCGATGACCAAGATCGCCCGCGAGGTTGGGATACCGACAATCGACACGAATGCCGGCGCAAACATCATCACGCGCCAGCAATGCGCAAAGAACATCTTCCGCAGCTCGTTCAGCAACGGCCAGGTCGGGCTCGCGACCGGGAAGGCGATGCTCGACGCCGGAATCAAGACGGCGGTTTCGTTCACTTGGAAATACGCCGCCGGCGAGGAAATGGTCGAAGGCTTCCGCGACACCTTCACCAAGGGCGGGGGCAAGGTCCTCAAGGACATCACCGTCCCGTTCCCCAATGTCGAGTTCCAGGCGGCGCTCGCGGAAATCGCATCGCTCAAGCCGGAGGCGGTCTACTCCTTCTTCGCCGGCGGCGGGGCGGCGAAGTTCATCAAGGACTATGCCAGCGCCAATCTCCAGTCCTCGATCCCGCTGTGGGGGCCGGGCTTTTTGACCGATGGCGTCGAGCAGGCGGTCGGCAATGCCGGCAACGGCGTCAAGACGGTGCTGCATTACGCGGACGACCTCGACAATCCTGAGAACAAGGCGTTCCGCGCCGCGTTCAACGAGGCCTATAAGCTTTATCCGGACGTTTATGCGGTGCAGGGCTGGGACGCCATGCAGCTCCTGGAAATAGGCCTCAAGGGCGTCGGCGGCGACGTCGCCAAGCGCGACGAACTTTGCGCGGCAATGTCGAAAGCGTCGTTCAAGAGCCCGCGCGGGCCGTTCCGGCTGTCCTCATCGCACAATCCGATCCAGAACTTCTATCTTCGCGAGCTGAAGGATGGCAGCAATGCCCTCGTGAAGACGGTGGCGACCGAGTTTCCCGATCTCACGACCGGCTGCAAGCTGTCCGTCTGAACGCCGCGGGCGGCGGCGGCGCGCCGCCGCCCGGTCTCCAACCGAGGGGCGGCCGCGTCACCCATGGAACTCGTTCTCATCCAGATTCTCAACGGCCTGCAATACGGGCTGTTGATCTTCCTCGCCGCGAGCGGCCTCACGCTCGTGTTCGGGATTCTCGGCATCATCAATCTGTCGCACGGCTCCTTCTACATGCTCGGGGCCTATCTCTCGCTCACGCTGACGAGCTACACCGGCGACATTTTCCTCTCGCTGTTGATCGGCATCCCGCTTGCCTTCGCCTTCGGCGCGCTGATCGAATGGCTGTTCATCCGCCATCTCTACGGGCGCGATCACCTGCAACAGGTGCTGCTCACCTTCGCGCTGATCCTGATCTTCAACGACCTGCAGCGGGTCGTCTGGGGCACGCGTCCGCACAGCGTGCCGATCCCGAGCTACCTGTCCGCGAGCGTGCAGCTCTCCGACGTGCTGAGCTATCCGGTCTATCGGCTCGCGGTCGCGGGCTTCTGCGTGCTCCTCGCCCTGGGCATGGTGTATGTCATCCAGTATACCCGCATCGGCCAGATGATCCGCGCGGGCGAGTCGAATCGGGAAATGGTCGAGGTGCTCGGGATCGACTCGCGGCTCCTGTTCCGCTTCGTGTTCGCCGCCGGCGTCGCGCTCGCGGCCGCGGCCGGCGCGATCGCCGCGCCGATCGACAGCGTCTATCCCGGCGTCGGCGAACCGGTCCTCATCATTTCCTTCGTCGTCGTCGTGATCGGCGGAATCGGCAGCATCAAGGGAGCGTTTTTCGGCGCGCTGCTGATCGGGCTCGCCGATGCGTTCGGCAAGGTGTTTCTCCCCGAATTTGCGAGCGTCGTGGTGTACGCCCTGATGGCGGCCGTGCTGGTCGTCAGTCCGGGCGGCCTGTTCGGGCGGGCGTGACGTGCTGACCCGGCCGCGCCCGCTCGTCCTTGCCGTCTTGGCTGCGCTGCTCGTCGCCGGGCTGCTGATCCCGGCGTTCGGCGGCCCCTATGCGGTGAAGTTCACCACGCGGTTCATTGTCTTCGCCATTTTCGTGCTGAGCCTCGATCTGCTGATCGGGATTACCGGCCTCGTGAGCTTCGGGCACGCGATGTTCTTTGCGCTCGGCGCGTACGCCCTCTATTTCGTGTCCTCGACCTCCGAAGCGTCAAACGCCCTCGTCGCGTTTCCGGCGGCGATGCTGCTCGCAGGTCTCGTCGCCGCCGCGATCGGCGCGGTCGCCGTGCTCACCCGCGGCTTCTATTTCATCATGGTGACGCTCGCCTTCGGGCAGATGCTGTTCTCGCTGTTCTTCGACACCAAGATCGCCGGCGGCTCCGACGGGGCATATATCTACATCAAGCCCGCGGTCTCGTTGGCCGGCGTGACGCTCCTCGACCTCGATCACCGCACCACGTTCTTCTTCGTCTGCCTCGCGCTCTTGGTCGTCGTGTATGCGGCGCTGCTCGCGGTCGCCCGTTCGCCGTTCGGGCGGGTGCTGCAGGGCATCCGCTGGAACGAAGGCCGCCTCGCCGCGCTCGGCTTCAACACCTATGTCTACAAGCTCTTGAGCTTCATCATCGCCGGCGCGTTCGCGGGCCTCGCCGGCGTGCTCTACGCTACCATCGACGGCTATGTGACGCCTGATCTGTTCGGCTGGCGGCAGTCGGGGATCGCCATCATGATGGTGGTGCTCGGCGGCGTCGGAACCCTGTTCGGGCCGATCCTCGGCGCGCTCTCCTTCTCGCTCGTGGAGGAAGTGCTCAAGACCGAAAGCCTGGTCGGCCCGATCGCCACCAACTGGTCGCTCGCGCTCGGCGTGCTGCTGATCGCCACGGTGCTGGGCGCGCCGCGCGGAATCGCCGGCTGGCTCGAGCCGAAGCGGGGCGCAGAGGCGGCCGCGGCTCCCGTGCCGGCGACGGCGCGCGAGCGCCGGCCGATGAAAGGCAAGGCGATCGAAACCGAGGGCCTGTCGCGGGCGTTCGGCGGACTGATCGCGGTCAACGACGTGACGCTGCGGCTTGCGCCCAATCAGGTGCACGGCATTATCGGCCCGAACGGCGCCGGCAAGACGACTCTCATCAACCTTCTCTCGGGCGCGCTGCGATCGACCAGCGGGCGCATCCGTCTCGACGGCGAGGACATCACCGGCTGGGCCCAGCATGCGATCGCGCGGCGCGGGCTGGGACGGAGCTACCAGCGCACCAACATCATTCTTCCCTTCACCGCGCGCGAGAACTGCCTGATCGCCGCGCAGGCGCGCCACCCCGAAGCGCTGCGTTTCAGCACGCGCGGTTACGCCAAGGAAGAAGCGACCGAGGCGGCCTACGCGCTCAACGCAACCGGACTGGCCGGTCGCGCCGACACGGTCGCGGCGCATTTGAGCCACGGCGAGCAGCGCCAGCTCGAGATCGCCATGCTGATCGCCTCGGGCGCGCGGCTCCTCATCCTCGACGAGCCGCTCGGCGGCATGGGGCCGGAGGAAACCGGACGCGTCACCGCGCTGTTGCGCGACCTGTCCGCCGACCACACCGTGATTCTGGTCGAGCACGACATGGATGCGATCTTCGCCGCCGCCGACACGCTGACCGTGCTGGTGGAGGGCCGGCTGCTGGCGCATGGCTCACCGCAGGACATTCGCCGCGATCCGGCGGTGCGCAAGGCCTATCTCGGCCGCTTCGGAGAAAACGAGGCGGTGGCGTGAGCGCGCCCGCCGAGAGCGCTGCGCCGTACGCTGCGCCTGCGCTCGAAGCGCAGCGCCTCAACACCTATTATGGGCTCAGCCACATTCTGCGGAACGTCGATTTTCGCGTGATGCCGCAGGAAACGGTCACCCTGCTCGGGCGCAACGGGATGGGGAAGACGACCCTTCTGCGCACGCTGATGGGTCTCGTGCGGCCGAAGAGCGGCCGCATCACGCTCGGCATGCAGGACATTACGGGATGGCGTCCGTCCGCGGTCGCGCGCTCGGGCCTTGCCTTCGTGCCGGAGGATCGCGGGGTCTTTCCCAATCTCACGGTGAAGGAGAACCTCACCTTCGCCGCGCGGAGCGGCGGCAGCGGGCGCGCCGACTGGACGCTGGAGCGCATCTATGCGCTGTTTCCCCGGCTCGCCGAGCGGCGGCAGCACGGCGGCAACCAACTGTCGGGCGGCGAGCAGAAAATGCTCGCGATCGGCCGCGCGCTGATGACCAACCCGGACATCGTCCTGCTCGACGAGGCGACCGAGGGGCTCGCCCCGAAAATCCGCGACGAGATCTGGGAAACCGTGCGCCAAATCCGCGCCGCCGGCATCGCGGCGGTCGTGATCGACAAGAATCTCGACGATCTGTTCGCGCTCGCCGACCGCAACGTGGTGCTCACCAAGGGCGAGATCGTGTTCGACGGCCCGACCGCGGAGCTGAAGGCCGATCCGGCCTTCATCCAGCATCACCTCGGCGTGTGATCTGGCCACGTGTGATCCGAAGATAACGCGACCGGCGCTGCTCATTCAGGCGACTCCGATCAACTTGATCTTGATCCGCTCATTCCCGCGCAAGCGGGAATCTTGTCGGCTCTCCGATTTCGGAGGCTGCTGGGTCCCCGCTTGCGCGGGGACGAGCGGAGCTTGATTCAACGTGATCGGATTATGCTCTGGATCGTCCGCTTATCGCCGGCGATGACGCCGGGGGACTGGTCGATCGACGTCAATTCATCCTGCGCTACGCCTTGAGCCATCCCGCGATCACATCGCCATGCGCGTCGAGGTAATGGCGGAACCAGACGGCGTAAGCGTCGGGTCGGGCGCGGCGATCCTGTTCGAGGGCGGCGAAGCCGATCCAACGCCATTCGCTCACTTCGGCCGAGGCGGGCGCAACCGGCCCGTCGTAAGCGCCGGCGAAAGCGTGCACGAACTCGTTCTCGATGAAGCCATTGTCCAGGATCGCGCGATAACGCGTCGTAAAGAGCGGGGCGAGCGGACAATCAAAGCCCAGCTCCTCGGGCAGCCGCCGGTGCGCCGCATCGAGGCCCGACTCGCCGGGGCGCGGATGGCTGCAGCAGGCATTCGCCCACAGGCCGCCGGAGTGGTACTTCGCCTGGCTGCGCCGCTGGATGAGCAGTTCGCGGCGAGCGTTGCGCACGATGATCGAAATCGCGCGGTGCCGCAGCCCGAGGCGATGCGCCTCGGTCTTGGCCGCAAGGCCGGTCGGGATATCGTCGGCATCGACGAGCACGACCTTTTCTTCTTCGGTTGCGCCTGCACCCGCGTCCACCAGACAGACTCCTTTGCCGCCTCCTTGCCGCCATCCTTGTTGCGATCCGCCACCGCCTTGTGTCGGGCGGGCGGGCATCCGCGCTGGCAAAGGTCAGTCTAGCAGTTTCACAAGGCCGTTCGCACGCTGTTCGACTTGATCCATCGTGCATTGGGCCGGCGTCTTGTCGGGCCGGAAGCGCATCAGGCGCGTGCTGGCGAAAGCGGCCGTCGGTGTAATGAGGAGGTCGAACACGATCATCATCGCCGGCGTCTTGGCGCCGAGCGTGCGCGCCGCGACCATGAGCTCCGGAAAGTAACGGGTCAGCGGCTTGCCGGCCTTCGACTGCAATTCGACCGTGTCGCCATCGCAAACAGCAGGCAGCGGAACCCGTCCCATTTCGGTTCGCACTTCTACTGGTCCCCGCTCGGGATCTCCTCGACGGCAAGCGCCTCCGTCGGCGGCAACGGCCGCCGCAGCGGGAGCGAAGCGAAGGAAGGCGAGCAATGCGGTGTCATCGCTCCGATGACGCAGAGGGCCGGATTTCGGAGCGCGTAGTCGCGCGCGGTCGTCACACCGTGGCGGTGATCCACTGTTCCAGCTTCTGCTTCGGCGCGGCCCCGACCTGGCGGGAGGCGAGTTCGCCATTCTTGAACAGCATCAGCGTCGGGATCGACATCACGCCGTATTTGGCGGCGGTGGCGGGGTTCTCGTCTACGTTGAGCTTGACGATCTTGACCTTCCCGGCGAGCGAGCCGGAAATCTCTTCCAGGGCGGGCGCGATCATGCGGCACGGGCCGCACCACTCGGCCCAGAAATCGACGACGACGGGCTTGTCCGACTCGAGCACTTCCTTGTCGAATTCCGCGTCGGAAATCTTTGAAACGCCCATGGGAAACCTCTTGCAACGGTTGTGCGGTAAGCGGGGGTTCGCATCCGCGGGGCTGTCCAGAACCTACGGACGGGGTCGCACACCGTCAAGGACGGCTCACGCCGAGGTGAGTTGGCCGAGCGCAGCCGCGAGCGTCTCGCTGGGAAGTTCGATCAGATGCGGACCATCGGTGAAGACGAGGGCCGCGCGCACCGTGCGCTCCGGATAGAGTTTCGCCAGCACCGCGCGGTAGAGCGCGAGCTGGGCGACATAGGCGGGCGGGATGTCGGCGAGACGCCGCGGCGCCGGACGGTTGGTCTTGTAGTCGGCGATCAGCACGCAATCCGCGGTCACGGCGAGCCGGTCGACCTGGCCGGAGACGGGCAATGGCGGCCCACCGTTGATCGCGACGCGGCCGACGATGGGCGCCTCGGCATAACTGCCCGGCGCGAACAACGCGGCAAAGCGCGGGTCATCGAGGATGGCGAGGGTTTCGGCGGCGATCTGCGCGCGTTCGCCTTCTGCGAGCGATCCCGCATGGCGGGAAAGAAAGCTGTGCGCGCTTTCCGCGCGTCGCTCGGGCGCGAGATCCGGCAGCGACTGCAGCAAGCGATGGACGAGCCGGCCGCGCACAAGCGCGGCTTCGCGCGCCGTGTGGCATTGATCGCGTGCGGGCGACGGCTGACCGAGCGCGTGCGCCGGCGAGATCGGCGCGACCGGGGCCGGCGCGGCCGGGAGGCTACGCCGCAACCAGTCGGGCTCCTGGACCATCGGCTCGCTCGCGACCGGCGCGCAAGCGGCGGGGGAGGGCGGTCCTTCGACCTTACGGTAAATATGGACCGGGCCCTCATGGTCGGCGGTGACGTGCTCGCTCACGCCCGCCTTGCCGGACAGGCCATTCACGATGAGATCGTGCCAACACCCCTCCGGCGGCTTCCTTTGGCCTCGGCATCCGCACACGATCAGCCGGTCGGCGGCGCGGGTCATCGCGACATAGAGAAGGCGGCGGTATTCGTCGGTCGCGTCCGCGAGCGCCTGTTTGCGCGCTGCGGCGAGGGCGTTCCCGTCCAATTCCTTGCGTCCGGCCCACACGAGGCCCGCGCGCGCGGCCTCGGGGGCGTTTGCGATCGGCAGCGGCAGCAGCGCCGGCGGGCGCGGCCCGGCGGGCGGCTGGGTCGTGTCGGCAAGAATCACGAACGGCGCTTCGAGCCCCTTCGCCCCGTGCACGGTCATCACCCGCACCTCGTCGCGGGCGATCTCCATGTCGCGCTTGATTTCCGACTCGGCCGCCCGCAACCAGGCGACGAAGCCCTGCAGCGTCGGCGTTTCGCGCCGCTCATAGTCGAGCGCGAATTCGAGAAACTCGTCGAGCGCGTCGGACGCCTCCAGGCCGAGCCGCGCCAATATGCGCGCGCGCCCGCCCGCGGGACCGAGCAGCCAGGCGAAAAAGCCGAATGGTCCGCCTTCGCGCGCCTCTGCGGCGCAGCGTTCGATGCGCGCCGCGGCGTCGGCGAATTCGGGCCGTTCCGCCGCGCGCGCAGCGAGCGTGCTGCGGAGCGATGATCGCCTTTCGTAGGCGAGCGCGAACAGAAGGTCGTCGTCCCAGCCGAACAGCGGGCTTTTCAGCGCGATCGCGAGCGCGAGATCGTCATCGGGCAGCAGCAGCGCATCGGCGAGCGCCATCAGGTCGGCGACCGCGATGTGCTCGGTGAGCGTGAGCCGATCAGCGCCGGCGACCGCGACGCCCGCGTCCTTCAGCGCGCGAATGATCGCCTCGAACAGCGGCCCGCGCTGGCGCACCAGGACGAGCACGTCGCCGGCCGTCAGCCGCCGGCCTTCGCTCTCCACCCATTCGCCTCGGTCGATCGCGGTGCGGATCGTTTTCGCGATCTTCTGCGCGAGCTTGATGCGCGGGCTGGTCTCGGGGGCTTCGTCGAAGGGCGCGTCCCAACCCTCGATGTCGCGCTCGGGATCGGGCGCGATCAGCGGCCACACCTCGACCAGGCCAGGGGCGGCATCGGGCAGCGCCTCGTGCGGCGGGAAGCCGTGCGCGTCGGAGGTGACGCTCGCAAACATGTCTTTGGCTTCGAACACGGCGTCGACCGCGCCGAGCACGTTGGGGCCGGAGCGGAAAGAGAACTTGAAATCACGGGCGACGAAGGAAAGCCCCGCCGCCTGGTGCGCGCGATCGAAATGGCGGCGCATGCGCGCGAACTCCTTCGGCGCGGCGCCCTGGAAGGAAAAGACCGACTGCTTCTCGTCGCCCACCGCGAACAGGCTGCGCCGAACGCCCCGGGCGCCTTCGCCCGCGGTGAACTCCGCGACCAGCCGGCGGATGATGGCCCACTGCTTCGGGCTCGTGTCCTGCGCCTCGTCGATCAGCACATGATCGATGCCGCGATCGAGCTTGTAATGCACCCAGGCGGAGTCGACCGCCTCCAGCATCGCCAGCGCACGGTCGATCAGATCATCATAGTCGAGCAGACCGCGGCGGTTCTTCTCGGCGGCGTAGCGCGCGATCACCTCGGCCGCGATGGTGATGAGGGCGGCCGTGCGGTCGCGGCAGATGACGGCGTTGCGGCGCGCGTTCAAAGCGACCACGCGGTCCCGTTCGCGCAGGAGCTTATCGGCGAGGGCTTGGTGTTTCTTCGCCAATGTCTTGGTGAGGACCTTGTTGCGTGGCTCGCAATCGCCGGTGAGAAACACTTCGAGATAGGCGTCGACCTGCTCGCCGGCGCCGGTCGCTTGCGCCGCATGGGTCAGGCGTTTGCATTGATCCTGGTCGGCGGATGAGCTTGCTTGGCAAAGCGCGGCGACCTCCGCCCATTCCGACGCGGGGAAAAGCGGCCCGTCGACGATCTCCTTCTCGATGTCCGCGCGCAATTCCTCGGGGCCGACGCCGAGCGTCCGCGACAGCTGCGCGAGCGCCGCGGTAAGCCCGCCCACGCCGTCGATCCAAGCCGTGAGCGCGTCGCGCCGTTCGACCGCCTCGCGCACGAGTTCGCGCAATCGCGTGTCGGCCGCGGCCGCGAGCGCCGCAGTGAGCGCGCGCCCGAGCGGGCCGTCGCGCTCGGCCGCCGCATCGAGCAGCACGGCGAGCGTCGCACGATTGAGCAGATCGAGACTGCCGCGCTCGTCCAGCACGGTGGAATCGGCGGACGTTCTTGCCTCGAACGGGAAGCGCTGCAGCAGCCGGGCGCAAAACGCATGGATGGTCTCGACCTTCAGTCCGCCCGGCACTTCGAGCGCCGAAGCGAACAGCTTGCGCGCCCGCGCACGCGTTGCCGGATCGAGGCTGCGGACGCCGATGCGGCGCAGGCGCTCATCGAGCGCTTCGTCGTCGAGCGCAACCCAGGCGGCGAGTTGTTCGAACACGCGGTTCGCCATGTTCGCCGCCGCCGCCTTGGTGAAGGTGAGGCAGAGTATTTTTGCCGGATCGACACCGTCGAGCAGCAGCCGGATCACCCGCTGCGCCAGCACATGCGTCTTGCCGGAACCGGCATTGGCCGAGACGAAGGCGGACACGGCGGGGTCGGCGGCCTCCGCCTGTACCGCCGTTATCGCCTCGGGAATGTTTTCGCGCGCACGGGTCATCAGATCGCGCTCCGACGTTGCGGATTGCGGATCGCGACCCCCTCCTTGATCCTCCCCCTTGCAGGGGGAGGAGACGCCAAGACGCGCCCCCTTCTTTCCCTCCCCCTAGAAGGGGGAGGGTTGGGGAGGGGGTCCCTTCGTGGGTTCTGTATGATCTCGATTACAGGACCGATCACTCCTCGCCTCCGGCCGTGCCATCGGGCGACCTCTCCCCGCACGCCGGGAGAGGCGTTGAAAGCGCCTCGGTGCTCGCTGAGCGCCACCGCCTTAGGTCTCCACATAGTTCGCGATGCTGGTCGGTGCGGGGACAGGCAGGCCGTCCTCTTTCAGACCCTCGATGTGGAAGCGAATGGCCTCGCGAATTCCTTCTTCGACCGCGGAGACCGTTGCGCCGGTTGCAACACAGCCCGGAAGGTCCGGGACATAGGCGGAGTAGTTTCCCTCCGCCTTTTCGATCACGATCGCGTAGCGCAACACCGTGGCTCCTTGAGACCGGCCTGTTTCAGGATGCAATTCAGCGTGCATGGCTACCTGGAACCAGCCGTCCTCTTCGATCGACCTGATGACCTCTCGCACTTTCAAGGTCAGCCGTCCAATCAAGTCAGGGACGAAACAAGCCAGGGATACGTCACTCTTCCTCGCCCTCCTCGCCCGCCGACCATTCCTTTACGCGCGCAAGGTCGTCATAGGTCCCGTAGCGGTTCTTCCACATCGGCAGGACGAGCGAGCGATAGGGCATCGCCTCCTCCTCGAATCGATGAAGGAGGCCGATAAACCGCGCAAGGGCATGGTCGGCGGCGGCGTCGGGCGTCAGCTCCTCGAGCTCGACCTTGCATGTCTTGCCCGCCGGCTCGCCGCCGGTGAGTCGCACATAGGTGAGTTCGGCGAGCGACGCCGCGGCCGGCACGCCGGGGAAGCCGCCTTTGCGCAGGATCGCGCCTTCGAGCGTGAGCTGCGGGGCCATGCCGATGCGCACCTGGTTGCTCGACGGCGGCGCCCCGGTCTTGAAGTCGAGGATCGCGTAGCCGCCGCCCGCGAGTTGCTCGATCCGGTCGGCGCGCGCGGACAGGCGGAAGCTGCGCTCGCCGAGCGCGATCGTCAGCGTGCCGCGGATTTCCGCCAAGGCCGCCGTCATGGCGGCGCGGCGCTCGCGCTCGAAGCGCACGAACCAGCGCGCGATCGCCTCAAAGCGCGGCCACCAGAAGGCGCGCGCCTCCGGATAGTCGTTGAGCGCCGCGAAATGCTTGCCGCCGATGCGAAGAAGCTCAGCCTCCGGGTCGTCCGGCAATTGCGCCGGATAGGCGGTGGCGAACTCGCCGATCGCGTTGTGGATGGCGATGCCGCGATCCTTGGCGCCGGGCGGCAGGTCGACCGCATCGAGCCGGGGGAGCTTGAGGATATGCTTGGCGTAGATCGTGTAGGGGTCGCGCAGCCAGTGCTCGATCTCGGTGACCGACAATGAGATCGGACGCGCCGCGCGCGGCGGACAGGGCGCCGGACGCGGGACGCGCCGCGGCGGATGGCTCAGCCGGTCGAGGCTGCGGGCGAGCGCGAGATAGCGCTGTCCGCGTCGCACTGCCGGGTCCCATCGCTCGCCCGCCACCGCCGCGAGACGCTGGAGGAAGCGCGAGGGAACCGCCGGCGCGCCGGCGATCTTGCCCGCGCGGGTCAGGACGATGTCGGGCGCGCCGCTGATCAACTGGGCGAAATCGTGCGCCGACAGCCCGACCCGCCGTTCCGGCAGGTCGAGGCCGAGCGCATGGCGCATGCCGCGATTGAGCCAGGGATCGGGGTGGGGCTTGGGCGGCCATACCTCTTCGACGAGCCCGCCCAGCACCATGCGGTCGACCGCGACGAGACGCGCCTCGAGCAGGCCGAGAATCTGCACGCGGCTGCCGAGGACGGGCGGCTGCCTGACCACGCGATCGGCGATCGCCGTGCGGAACAGCTCCGGATAGTCCGTCGTCGCGACCATCATCTCGGCGGCTGCGGGCTCATCGATGATCTCGTCGAACCCGGAATCGAGCGCGGTCCCGTCCGCGCCCGCGAGCGCCGCGACCGATCCCGATTCGTCGGCGCCGAGCGCCGTCACGACCTCGCGGTGGCGGGCGGCGAGAGCGCTCAGCGGATGCGATCGTGACGAGTCGAGGTCCTCCAGCGGGGCGAGCGCCCCCGCAAGCCGGGCGACGAGGTTTTCCGCCGCGGCGAGATCGGTCTTGCTGACGAGCG
Organism: Rhodoplanes sp.; assembly: GCA_036281135.1. Taxonomy (GTDB): domain Bacteria; phylum Pseudomonadota; class Alphaproteobacteria; order Rhizobiales; family Xanthobacteraceae; genus Rhodoplanes. Next base: position 17,621 of record DASUPI010000135.1, read on the forward strand.
CGCGCGGCTCCGAGGGATGCAGCGTCGAAGGTTCGCCATGCCGGAGTTTTGCGAGCTCGGAGCGGAAATTCGCAAGCGCATCGGCGAGGCCTTTGGATCCGGCGCGCGGGCGCGGGCCGCGCAGCACGGCGCGTTCGAGCGCGGCCACTGCGCGCGCATCCGCGTTCTCCCGCGCGCCGAGCCGGCACAGCGGATGCTTGAGCAGCGCGAGCAGCGGCGCGGGCGCGAGATGGCCGAGCGCCGTTTCCGCAGCAAGGCGGGCAAATATGCCGGCCGCCGTATTGCCGAGCGAATCTCCGCCTGAGTCGGCCACGACGATATCCCAGCGCGCGAGCGCCGCCGCCACCCGGCGGGCAAGCGCGCGGTCGGGCGTCGCGAGCGCGGCGGTGCGACCCCGCTCCTCGACCGCTTCGCGCAGGGCGACGGCGATGGCGAGCGCCTCCTCATCCGCATTCCCCGCTTCGATCACGGCCAGTCCGGACAGGCTCGCCGCGAGCTTGTCGGCAAAGCCCGGTTCGGCGAGGCGGGACCGCCAGAGATCGGTCGTGGCCGCCGGGCGCAGCGCCTCCGACAGGAGGGCCGCGCGATCGTGCGCCGGCGCGCCCCCCAGCACCGCCACGCCAATGCGGTCGAGGCCGAGCTGCTTCAGGAGGCTGTGCATGGCGTACTGTGGATGCCCGCTCTCCAACTCGATCGAGCCGTCCTGCGCTGGTCTGCCGGTGAGCGCCCAGGACTCCGCGTCGAGATGGGTATCGAGGCCGGGCAGCACGATGGCGCCATGCGGCAGGCGGGCGACGGCCGCGATGAACCGCGCGGTGGCCGGCATCGAGCCGGTGGAGCCGGCGACGATCACCGGGCCGTCCTGCTTGCGGGCAAGGCGCGCGGCTTCCGCCGCGATCACGCGGTCGCGCCGCGTGGCGGGCTCGATCGCCTGCCGCTCGGCGAGAATCCGCGGCCACTCTTCGCGCGCGATGGTGAGGAAGCGAAGGGTCAGCCGCCAGTATTCGTCGAGTTCGTCCGGCACGAGAGTGTCGAGCCGATCCCAGGGAATCTCGCGCACCGTCATGTCGTCGATCAGGCGGGCGAGGTGGTCGGCGAGCGCCAGCGCAGCGGTAGGCGTGCCGACCACGAGCGGCGGCTCGCCTTCGGCTTGCGGGCGCATGCGCTCGGCAAAGCCCAGCACCAGCCGTGCGAGCGTGAGGCGGCGGGCGAGCCCGGACAGAGCGGGCGGAAGATCGAGCGGCTCTGCGGCGCCAGCGGCTTCGTCGAAGGCGAGTTCGTCCTCGTCGATATCGCCGAGCGGAACGATCCGCGGCAGCACGGCGGCTTCGACGCCGAGCCCGTCGAGAAAGGCGTCGCGGGCGAGACGGCAGGCGCGGCGGGTCGGCAGGTAAAGAGTCGCCTTGGCCAAGCCGAGCGGCCCGCGCGGGGGCGATGCATCGGGCGTAAGCGTTCCGTCTGCCAGCGCTCGGATGAGCGTCGGCAGGAAGGGCAGGGAGCCCGGGATCGTGAAGACGCGCGGCGTTGCGGAGGCCATGCGGCGATCTTAGCCAGATTCGTGCGCGAGCGCGGAAGAACAACCGTGCGTGCGCGGCCGCGCCGCCCTTCCTTGTGCCGGCACGGGCTTGCCATTACTGTAATGGAGGTCGTCCGGCGCGCGCCGGAGCCGGTTCCGGAACGACAGGGAATCCAGGAGTTTAGAACACCGGGCCGCAATCCGTGCGCCTGGGCGAATGAGGACGGCGCTTCACCTCAGGAAGCCGGCCGCACGAGGAAACACAGGCGCTTGCACTACATCTCCACCAGGGGCGAGGCCCCGCCGCAGAGCTTTCTCGACGTCACGCTCGCCGGGCTTGCCCGCGACGGCGGCCTATATGTGCCCGAGGCCTGGCCGCGATTCGATGCGGCAACCATCGCCTCCTTCGCCGGCCGTCCCTATGCGGAGCTCGCGTGTGACGTGATCCGGCCATTCGTCGGCGGCGCGCCGGCCGCGGGCGACCTCGCCCGCATGGCGCGCGAGGCCTATGACGGGTTCCGCCATCCCGCGGTGACGCCGCTCGTGCAGCTTGCGCCGAACACCTTCGTCCTTGAGCTGTTCCACGGTCCGACGCTCGCCTTCAAGGACCTCGCAATGCAGCTGCTGGCGCGGCTGATGGACCATGGTCTCGCGATGCGGGGCGAGCGCACGACCATCGTGGTCGCGACCTCGGGCGACACCGGCGGGGCGGCGGTGGAGGCCTTCCGCGGGTCGAGCCAGGTCGACCTGTTCGTGCTGTTCCCGCGCGGGCGGATCTCCGAGGTGCAGCGCCGCATGATGACCACGGCCGGCGCCGACAACGTGCATGCGCTCGCCATCGAGGGCACCTTCGACGACTGCCAGGCGATCCTGAAGGGCCTGTTCAACGATCACGCCTTCCGCGACCGCGTGCGCCTGTCCGGCGTCAACTCGATCAATTTCGCGCGGATCGTCGCGCAGGCGGTCTATTACTTCGCCGCCGCCGTCGCGCTCGGCGCGCCGCACCGCAAGGTCGCGTTCGCGGTGCCGACGGGAAATTTCGGCGACGTCTTCGCCGGCTATGTTGCGGCGCAGATGGGCCTGCCGGTGCACCGCCTCGCGATCGCCACGAATGTGAACGATATCCTCGCGCGCATGCTCGCGACCGGCGTCTATCAGGTGCGCGAGGTCGTCGCCACCACGTCGCCAAGCATGGACATCCAGGTCTCGTCGAATTTCGAGCGGCTCCTGTTCGAAGCGTGCCAGCGCGATGCGCGGCCGGTGCGCGCGGTGATGGCCGCGCTCTTGAAGTCGCACGCCTTCTCCGTCCCCGCACGCGCGCTCGCCGACATGCGCGCATTGTTTACCGCCGATCGCGCGGACGAGGAGGACACCGCCGCGACGATCCGCACGGTGCGGCGCGAGACCGGCTATCTGCTCGATCCGCATACCGCGGTTGCGATGGCGGTCGCCGAGAAGGAAGTGCGAGACCCCTCCGTGCCGATGGTCGTGCTGTCGACCGCGCATCCGGCCAAGTTCCCCGATGCGGTGGAGGCGGCCTGCGGCGTGCGCCCGGCCTTGCCGGATTGGCTCGGCGACCTACATACGCACGCCGAACGCCTCACCGTACTCGCGCCCGATCAGGCCGCGGTCGCAACCCATATTCTTGCGCACAGCCGCGCCGCGCGCGACGGCGAAGGAGCAGCCGCATGACTGTCGAGGTGACCCGTTTGCCGTCCGGCCTTGTCGTGATCACCGACGACATGCCCCATCTCGAGACGGCTTCGCTCGGCGTCTGGGTGAATTGCGGCAGCCGGCACGAGCGCTCGGACGAGCACGGCGTCTCGCATTTCCTCGAGCACATGGCGTTCAAGGGAACCGAGAAGCGCTCGGCCCGGCAGATCGCCGAGTCGATCGAGGCGGTCGGCGGCGATCTGAACGCCGCGACCGGCGTCGAGGTAACCGCCTATTACGCGCGCATGCTCAGGGCGGACGTGCCGCTCGCGCTCGACGTCCTTGCCGACATCCTGTCGCATCCGCGCTTCGATCCGGACGAGATCGAACGCGAGAAGAACGTCATCATTCAGGAGATCGGCGCGCTCGAAGACACCCCTGACGACCTCGTGTTCGACTGCCTGCAGGCGACCGCCTTCGCCAACCAGCCGGTCGGTCGCTCGATTCTCGGCACGCCGGACATGGTGCGCTCGGTCGATGCGGGCAAACTGCGCAGCTATCTCAGCCGCAATTATCGCGCG
>DASUPI010000136.1:0-3241 GCA_036281135.1 Rhodoplanes sp.
GTACAAGCCATCACAATGCAGATGAATCCCCACCATATGACCGCTTCCACGGAATCGATGAACTAGTCTCCTCCTCCTCCTCATCCTTATCCTCATCCTCAGGCACCCCACAGGAGCTCTCGAAGGATGATTCGCGACCGCACTCCTCACATGAGGACAGGAAAGTGTGGGCAGTGGCACGAGCTGATCGCGCTATCGGCTCTCACTCGAGCCCGAGAAACTCGCGCATCGCTTTGGCCGCGGCCTCCGCGTCGGTGTTGCCGATCGGCGGCAGCTCCAGATGCGCGCCCGAGCGCGTGACGAGCAGCGTGTAGCAGGACGCAAAGCCGCAGGAGCGATCGATCGCCGGCGTCACGGCGATCTTGCAGATATCCGCGAGCGAAACGGTGATCGGCTTGCGATCCCACAGCAGCGCCTTGCGGCGCAGACTCGCCTGTCCGCTCTCCTTGTCGAGGACGAGCGTGGTTGCGCCCGCTTGCAGCACGAGCCGCTGCGACGTGCGTTCGACCGTCGCCAATTCGCTTCTCCCATACGTGCGTCCGCAGCAGATGCGCGTTATTGGTCCGCTCGCATTTTCGCGCCAACGTCACGGTCAAGCCAGCGTGTCGGGTGTGGCAATCTCTCAATGCGGAGCGTCGACCTCGAACCAGCGCGCGTCGGTCATGGCAGGACAATAGCCCCCGCCGAAATTCGTTCGAGAAACGCCCGCGTGCACCAGGATATCGGCGGGATATCGGCTTTCAGGCGCAAGCGCGCACCCGCGCTCTCGACAAAATCGAGCGCGGAGCGCAGGGGCGGCCCCTTGAAGTCGACGATGATATCGATGTCGCTTTCATAATGAAATCTGCCGGTGGCCGCCGACCCGTAAATCAAGAAGCGCCCGCCATGCGTTCTGTCGTATCCAGCAAGCTCCTCGCGCAGGCGGGCAAAGCCCGCGCGGATTTCCTCCACCCGGGCTTTCTTGCGGTCTGACAGCGTGAGCGCCATGATCGCCCCCTTCGACGTTCGTCATCCCTGCTCTTCGAGATGGCGGCGGAGTTCCTCGATCGAGGCAAAGCGCAGCTTCCCATCGGGAAACTCGGCGTCGATCGAGCCGTCGGTGTAGAGCGTGTAGGACATGCCCCCCACCGTGCCGGACTTGAGGACCTCGACCTGGTCCTCCGGACCCGACTGCGCCTGGCGCGTCGTCGGTGGCCGCTCGGCGGCCGGGCGCGCCGGCTCTCGCCGTTCCTCCCGATCCTCGTGCCGCTCCGCAAAGCGCGCGGCTTCGGCGCGCGGACCGCCCTCGCCCAGGTTCGGCTCGGCGCGCGGCTCGGCAGCCTGTTCGGGCGCTTCGCGGCCCGTGCTCCGCCGCGTCCATGCAAACAAACGACGCCTTTCCGGCGACGTGGACGGCTCGCCCTCGCGCGCAGGCGCGGCGACGCTCGGTTCGTCCGCGTGCGAGGGCTCGGGGGCGCGGCTGGGGCTCACGCCTGGCCGCGATGGCTCGGCGCGCACCGGTGCGCGGCCAGGGGCCGGTCCTCGGTCGGCGCGCAGCGGCGGAGCGACAGGCCGCGGCGCCGGCGCCCGCGTTCCTTCCCGCGCGGGTTCCTCACGCGCCCCGGACCAGGGCGGTCGCGCCGGCGGTGTCGCTTCGACGCGCTCGCGCGGCGGGCCTTCCGCACGCAGGGGCGGAAGGCCCGCACGGCGCGGCCATTCGGCTGCGCCGCCCGCTTGCTCCGCCGGCGGCGCGGCCGATTCCTCCTCCGCCGCCGGCATCTCGCGACGGCCCCGCTCGATCGCGCGCAAGACGGCCGCGAGCGCGAGCACGATGAACCCGGCCGAAATCCCCGTCGTGCCTGCCAGGATCAGCGTATTGCCGAGACCGAATTCATTGATGGGGATGCCGAATGCGATCGCGACCGCGCCGGCCAGAGTGGCGATCACGCCAAGAAAGAACACGAACGGAACCATCGCACCCCTTTCTACGATTCGCGATCGCCGTGCGCGGGCGGCTGGCGTCCCGATCGCACCGCTGTGACATGCGCATTACGGAGAGGCCGCGACAATTGCGCCCGTCGCGTTAATACAATAATCGATACGGCCAGCCAGGGACAACTCCCAGGAGGCGGTAAAACATTATGACGGCGACGTTGCGGGCGTCGGTCAGCCCGCGCGCTTGCGCCGCGCTTGGCCACCGCACATCATCCGCGCTAAGTTGCAGCTTTCCCGACCTGACGGTCACCCCCGTATCTGCCGAGGAGCAAGGCGATGTCATTCACGCTGCCGGACCTTCCCTATCCTTATGAAGCGCTCGCGCCCTTCATGTCGCGCGAGACCCTCGAATATCATCACGACAAGCATCATCAGGCCTATGTCACGACCGGCAATAACCTGCTCAAGGGCACCGAGTGGGAGGGCAAGTCGGTCGAGGAAGTGGTGAAGGGCTCGTTCGGCAAGAACCAGGCGCTCTTCAACAATGCCGGCCAGCACTACAACCATATCCATTTCTGGAAGTGGATGAAGCCGAGCGGCGGCGGCGACAAGATTCCCGGCAATCTCGAAAAGAAGATCGTCGCCGATCTCGGCTCCGTCGCCAAGATGAAGGAGGACTTCATCCAGGCCGGCGTCACGCAGTTCGGCTCGGGCTGGTGCTGGCTCGCCATCAAGGACGGCAAGATTACCGTGGCGAAGACGCCGAACGGCGAGAACCCGCTCGTGCACGGCGGCGCGCCCATTCTCGGCTGCGACGTCTGGGAGCATTCATACTATATCGATTATCGCAACCGGCGGGCCGACTATCTCAAGGCCTTTGTCGATCACCTGATCAATTGGGATCATGTCGCCGAACTGTACGAGGCGGCGGCCAAGTAACGAGTTCGGGCGCATGAAACCGTCATCATCCGCGCCAGCGGGTGATCCCGCCATCGGCGGCGACATCGCCGCCGATGGCGAATGCCGGGCGCTCGTTCGCGGAGCATCCGGCGAATGCCTGACGCCCGCGGAACAGCCGCAAGGTGACCGCCACGTCCATTAAGTCGCCGCGTCGGAACTTCGTGTCATGTTGACGCAGCCGACCATCGCGCGCGCGGCCGAGCGGCTTGCCGACGCCCTGTCGCTTGCCGTGTTCGCCGCCGTCGCGATCGTCGCGATCCTGACGTTCCGCCATTACGGGCTCGGCTGGGACGACTACACGCACGCCGAATATGGCGGCCTCCTTCTGCGCCTCTATGAGTCGGGCTTCAGCGATCAGCGCGCGCTC
>DASUPI010000137.1:0-6980 GCA_036281135.1 Rhodoplanes sp.
ACCTACCGCCTGCGCCCGGGCGCGCGCTGGCACGACGGCCAGCCGGTGACGCCGCGCGACGTGATTTTCTCCTTCGAAGCCTTCCGCAAGCACCATCCGCAGCTCGCGGCCTATTACCGGCACGTCGTGAAGGCGGTGCAAACCGGCGAGCGCGAGGTCACGTTCTGGTTCGATCAGCCCGGCAACCGCGAGCTGCCGCAGATCGTCGGCCAGCTCAATGTGATGCCGCAGCATTGGTGGGAGGGCGTCGACAAAGCGGGCAACACGCGCGACATCGGTGCCACCACGCTGGAGCCGCCGCTCGGTTGCGGCGCCTACCGCATCAAGGACTTCGTCGCCGGGCGGTGGGTCGCCTATGAGCGCGTGCCGGATTACTGGGGCAAGGATTTGCCGGTGAATATCGGCCGCGACAATTTCGACGAGATTCGTTTCGAGTTTTTCCGCGACACCACCGTCGCGCTCGAAGCGTTCAAGGCCGACCAGATGGACTGGCGCACCGAGACGAGCGCCAAGAACTGGGCGACCGCCTACGACTTTCCGGCGGTGCGCGAAAAGCGCGTCGTTCTGGAGGAATTCCCCGTCCGCAGCATGGGGATCATGCAGGCTTTCGCGTTCAACACGCGGCGCGAGAAGTTCAAGGACGCGCGGCTGCGCCGGGCGTTCAACTTCGCCTTCGATTTCGAGGAGATGAACAAGCAGATCTTCTTCGGCCAGTACAAGCGGATCGCGAGCTATTTCGAAGGAACCGAGCTCGCCTCCTCCGGCTTGCCGACCGGCCTCGAACTGGACATCCTGGAACCGCTGCGCGCCGAGGTGCCGCCCGAGGTTTTCACCAAGCCCTATACCAATCCGGTCGGCGGCAGCCCGGAGGCGGTGCGCGCCAATCTGCGCGAAGCCATCCGCCTCTTGCGCGAGGCAGGCTACGAAGTCCGCAATCAGAGGCTCGTCGACGTCAAGTCGGGCGAGCGCTATGAGGTCGAGTTCCTCGCCTCCGATCCGAGCACCGAGCGCTTCATCCTGTTCTACCGGCCCTCGCTCGAACGGCTCGGCATCACCGTGAATGTGCGCACCGTCGACGATGCGCAATTCGAAAACCGCCTGCGCCAGTGGGATTTCGACATCATCACCACGAGCTGGCCGGAATCGCTCTCGCCCGGCAACGAGCAGCGCGGCTACTGGGGCTCGCAGGCCGCCGATCAGCCGGGCTCGCGCAATCTGATCGGCATCAAGAACGCGGCGATCGACGCGCTGATCGACCGGGTGATCTTCGCGAAAAGCCGCGCCGAACTCGTGGCCGCCACCCGCGCGCTCGATCGCGTTCTGCTGCACCACAATTTCGTCGTCCCGCAATGGACCTACGGGAAGCTGCGCACCGCGCGTTGGGACCGCTTCGGCCGGCCGGAAAAACTTCCCGAATACGGCATGTCGGCGTTCCCGACCATCTGGTGGTGGGACGCGGCCAAGGCCGCCAAGGTGGGCGGCCGGTCGTGACAAAACGGGATAAGTCTTCACCTCTCCCCGCCGGCGGGGAGAGGTTGGATCGCACGCACTGTGCGTGCGATCCGGCTAAGGGGGGTGGCGTCCCCCCCTCACCCGGTTCGCAGCTTGCGCCGCTCACCACCCCCTTCCCGCCCGCGGAGAGCGGGACGAGGCTGTCTCGCCGCGACGCTTTGCTCATCTCCGCGGCCGGCTTGGCGGCGCTTGCCGCTCCCAAACTCAGCGGCATTGCGCATGCGGCTGACGAGGACGCCGAAAGCCACGGCATGTCGGCGTTCGGCGACCTGAAATACCCGCCGGACTTCCGGCATTTCGACTATGTCGATCCGAACGCGCCGAAGGGCGGAACCTTCTCCCAAGTGGGATCGACGCGGCAATTCAACCAGAATTTCCTGACCTTCAACTCGCTCAACGCCTTCATCCTCAAGGGCGACGGCGCGCAGGGGATGGAGCTCACCTTCGCGTCGCTGATGGCGCGCGCAGCCGACGAGCCTGACGCGATGTACGGGCTCGCCGCCCGTGCGGTCACCGTTTCCCCCGACGGCCTGACCTATCGCTTTCTCCTGCGCCCCGAGGCGCGCTTCCACGACGGCAGCCGCATCCGCGCCGAGGACGTCGTGTTCTCGCTCACCACCCTCAAGGCGAAGGGCCATCCGATCATCGGCCAGCTCCTGCGCGACCTGACCGCGGTCGAAGCGACCGACGAGGACACGGTGATCGTGCGCTTTGCCGAGAAACGCGGCCGCGACGTGCCGCTGTTCGTCGCCGGCTTGCCGATCTTGTCGCGCGCCTACTACGCGACGCGCCCATTCGACGAATCGACGCTCGACGCGCCGCTCGGGTCGGGCCCCTACAAAGTGGGGCGTTTCGAGGTCGGGCGCTATATCGAATACGACCGCGTGCGGGACTGGTGGGGCGGCCGTCTGCCCGTCAGCGTCGGGCAGTACAATTTCGACACGGTACGGTACGAGTTTTATCGTGATCGCGACGTCGCTTTCGAAGGATTCACCGGCAAGAGCTATCTGTTTCGTGAGGAGTTCACCTCGCGCGTCTGGGCGACGCGCTACGATTTTCCCGCGATCCGCGACCACCGGGTGAAGCGCGAGATCCTGCCCGACCAGACGCCGTCCGGCGCGCAGGGCTGGTTCATCAATACGCGGCGCGAGAAATTCCGCCATCCGAAGCTGCGCGAAGCGCTGATCTGCGCCTTCGATTTCGAATGGACCAACAAATCGCTGATGTACGATTCCTATCAGCGCACCCATTCGGTGTTTCAGAATTCCGACATGATGGCGAACGGCCCGCCCAGCGGCGAGGAGCTCGCGCTGCTGGAACGGTTCCGCGGACGCGTGCCGGACGAGGCGTTCGGCGAGCCGTTCGTGCCTCCGGTATCGGACGGCTCGGGCCAGGATCGCGCGCTCCTGCGCAGGGCGGCGCAGCTCCTGCAGGAGGCGGGCTTTCCGGTCAAGGACGGGCGGCGGGTCGATGCGCGCGGCAACGAGGTCACGATCGAGTTCCTGATCGACGAGCCGACATTCCAGCCGCATCACATGCTGTTCATCAAGAATTTGAACGTTCTCGGCATCGCGGCCTCGCTGCGCATGGTCGACCCGGTGCAGTATCGGGCGCGCGTCAACGATTTCGATTTCGATGTCACGGTGCAGCGGTTCAGCTTCTCGACGCTGCCGGGCGAGACGCTGCGTTCGTATTTCTCCTCGCAAGCCGCCGCCACCAAGGGCTCGTATAATCTTTCCGGCATGGCCGATCCCGCGGTCGATGCGCTGATCGACGCCGTGATCGCGGCGAACACGCGGGCCGAGCTCGTGATCGCGGCGCAGGCGCTCGACCGCGTCATCCGCGCCGGGCGCTACTGGATCCCCCACTGGTACAAGGCCTCGCATTGGATCGCCTATTGGGACCTGTTCGGCCGGCCTGCGGCCAAACCGCGCTATGCGCGAGGCATCCCGGAAACCTGGTGGTATGATCGCGAGAAAGCGAGCAAGACCGAGCGGACGTGATGAGCAGCGGTCGCAAGTCTTCCTTGCGGCGAGCGTCGCGACGGCTTCACCCTCCCCTTGTAGGAGAGGGCGCTAGACTGCGATTCCGCTTGCGCAATGAGCGGCGATGCCGCTTGGGCAATTAGGTGCTATCCCCGTTCGCTCGTTTCGAGTTGTCCACCGGCGAGGGCGAGAACTGTAAGGGTCCGTATGAGCGCCTACATCATCCGCCGCCTCCTGTTCATGATCCCCACTCTACTCGGGATCATGCTGGTGTCGTTCGTCGTCGTGCAGTTTGCGCCCGGCGGGCCGGTCGAGCGGGTGATCGCGCAACTTTCCGGCACCGATACCGGCGCGACCTCGCGCATTTCGGGCTCGGCCGGCGGCGATTTCGGGGCGCGCGGCCAGCTTCAGGGCGCCTCGCAGGTCGATGCGGCGACATCGAAGTATCGCGGCGCGCAGGGGCTCGATCCCGAATTCATCAAAAGCCTGGAGCGGCAGTTCGGCTTCGACAAGCCAGCCTATGAGCGCTTCTTCCTGATGCTGCGGAACTACGCCACCTTCGACTTCGGGAAGAGCTATTTCCGCGACGTCCGCGTCCTCGACCTCATCAAGGAAAAGCTTCCGGTGTCGATGTCGCTCGGCATCTGGATGACGCTCTTCACCTATCTCATCTCGATCCCGCTCGGCATCCGCAAGGCGGTGCGCGACGGCTCGCAGTTCGACGTGTGGACCTCCGGGGCGATCATCATCGGCTATGCGATCCCGGGCTTCCTGTTCGCGATCCTCCTGATCATCCTGTTCGCCGGCGGATCGTTTTTCGACGTCTTTCCCCTGCGCGGCCTGACCTCGGACAATTGGGACCAGCTTTCCTGGTGGCAGAAAATCCTCGATTACTTCTGGCACCTGACGCTGCCGATCATCTCGATGGGCCTGGGCGCCTTCGCCACGATGACGCTGCTCACCAAGAACTCGTTTCTCGACGAAATCCGCAAGCAATACGTGCTCACCGCGCGCGCGAAGGGCTGTTCGGAGCGCCAGGTGCTGTACGGCCACATCTTCCGCAACGCCATGCTGTTGATCATCGCCGGCTTTCCCGGCGCCTTCGTGCACGCCTTCTTCTCCGGGTCGCTCCTGATCGAGACGATCTTTTCGCTCGACGGGCTCGGGCTGCTCGGCTTCGAAAGCGTGCTCAACCGCGACTATCCGGTGGTGTTCGCGACGCTGTACATTTTCTCGCTGGTCGGCCTCGTGGTGAATCTGATCTCCGACCTGACCTACACCTGGGTCGATCCGCGCATCGACTTCGAGACGCGGGAGGTGTGAGTTGGACGCCACAACCTCCGACCGCACGCCGGACACGACCGCCGTCTCCCCGACCGGGCTTGCCGTTCTGCCGGAAGGCCGGCCGCTCAAGCTGTCGCCGATCAACCGGAGGCGCTGGGAGAACTTCAAGGCGAACCGGCGCGGCTACTGGTCGTTCTGGGTCTTCCTCGCGCTTTTTTTCCTGTCGCTCGGCGCCGAGTTCATCGCCAATGATCGGCCCCTGTTCGTGAGCTATGACGGCCGCTGGTACTATCCGGTGTTCGTCAATTATCCGGAGACCACGTTCGGCGGCGATTTCGAAACGCGCACCGACTATCGCGATCCTTTCGTGCAGCGGCTGATCGCCGAGAAGGACGGCTACATGGTCTGGCCGCCGGTGCACTACTCCTACAACACGCATAATCTCGACCTGCCGACGCCCGCGCCGTCGCCGCCGACATGGATGCTGACCGAAGCCCAGTGCCAGCCCGTGGTGGCGAAGAAGGGCCTGAACGGCTGCAGTGATCTCGAATACAGCTGGCTCGGCACTGATGACCAGGGCCGCGATGTCGTCGCCCGGCTGATCTATGGCTTCCGCATCTCGGTGCTGTTCGGCTTGGCGCTCACGCTGGTCTCCTCCGTGGTCGGCGTGGCGGCCGGCGCCGTCCAGGGCTATTTCGGCGGCTGGACCGACCTGTTGTTCCAGCGCTTCATCGAGATCTGGACGTCGGTTCCCTCGCTCTATCTGCTCCTGATCATTTCGTCCGTGCTCGTGCCCGGCTTTTTCGTGCTTCTCGGAATCCTGCTCCTGTTCTCCTGGGTGTCGCTGGTCGGCCTCGTGCGCGCCGAGTTCCTGCGCGGGCGCAACTTCGAGTATGTCCAGGCGGCGCGCGCGCTCGGCGTCTCCAATGCGCTCATCATGTTCCGCCACCTCCTGCCCAACGCGATGGTGGCGACGCTGACCTTCCTGCCCTTTATCCTGTCGTCGTCGGTGATGACGCTGACCGCGCTCGACTTCCTGGGCTTCGGCCTGCCGCCGGGCTCGCCCTCGCTCGGCGAGATGCTGAGCCAGGGCAAGGCCAATATTCAGGCGCCGTGGCTCGGGCTGACCGCCTTCTTCACCGTCGCCGTCATGCTGTCGCTGTTGATCTTCATCGGCGAGGCGGTGCGCGACGCGTTCGATCCGAGGAAGGCGTTCGGGTGAAAGATATGACGACACAGGAATCCTATCCCATAGCCGTCATTGAAGATCGATACGGTGGAGTTTACTCGGGAGGAAAATGGCTGGCGATCGCGTGCGCCGACCGACTTGAGAACGGGGCATACCGGATCGTGCGATGCCTGGAAAACGGCCCTCACAGCGACGACTCCGACGCAATGGTTTTCTGGTCTGAACCTCCTTCATGGATCGCGAGCGGAGAGACGCCGGACGAAGCGATCCGCAATCTCAGGAATCGGACTCGAAGTGATCGTCGATCCTGAATATCGTCGCGTAGCGGATGTGTGGGTGAACTTGGGGTAGGATCGTGCGTAAATAGGACCAACTCTCATGAACAAGATCGTTCGCGAGAACTACCCGGCCTCGAAGCTGCCGGCGGACTTACGCCCGACCGACGACCCAAATGCACGGGTCACGGTGACGATTGAAGAAGAGCCGACTGTAGAGCAGAAGCCTGAGCGCGTTATGACCTTGGAAGAGATTTTCTCACTAAAAGGTTTCCGTCGCCGAAGCAAAGAGGAGATCGACGGGGACATCCGGCGGCAACGAGATGAATGGGATGATTAGCACGGCGCGACCAATTTATATCGATACAAATATATTAATTTATGCCGTTGAAGGCGTCGCCGATACAGCTGGACCGTCGAAAAAGCTTCTGGAAGCTCTTCGGGAGCATCGCAGAATTGCAGTGACCAGCCAGATCACGCTTGCTGAGGTTCTTGCGCCACCGAAGAGGAAAGATGCGTTGCAGCTGCGCATCAAGAAACGCGTCTACCTCGATCTCCTCCTTTGGAGTCGAGTATTTTATCTCGTTCCAGTCACCTAGTTCATCGTTTCCGAAGTTCGAATCATATCAGGCGGCCTGGTCGAGCTTGTAGGACCAAGTGTGGACGACGGGATGGCGGTTGAATTCATCCATTGCGGCCATGATGCGATCCTTCAACTGCTGTTTGGATGCGACG
>DASUPI010000138.1:0-6490 GCA_036281135.1 Rhodoplanes sp.
CGGCTGGCAGTGCCCACCCACACCGAAATCCCGTACTTGCCGACAATTGTCAGGCATCGCTGCGCCACCGCCTGACTGCCCCGACTTTTGCCCCTCTTACAAAAAATACAGCTAAGTATTTGATTTCGTGGTGGGCGGTGACGGACTCGAACCGCCGACCCTCTCGGTGTAAACGAGATGCTCTACCAACTGAGCTAACCGCCCGCGTGGGAATTATCGCGGCTCTGCGCCAATGCGCAAGGTGGGCTCGCCCCCGTTTGCCGCTCGGCCGTGTTCAGCCTCAAAGATCCGCGCTATCGAGCGAACTGGCGGACGTCGCTGTTGCACGCGCATGGATCAGCGCCGCCAGTCGTTCGGCCGAGAGCTCGGCGATCTCCCGCGTCGTGTCGAGAACAATGGCCGGCGCGAGCGGCGCTTCGTAAGGCGCGTCGCGCCCGGTGAAGCCCAGGATCTTGCCGCTGTCGGCTTTGGCGTACAGGCCCTTTGGATCGCGCGCGCGGCAGGTCTCGACCGGCGCATCGACGAAGACTTCGAGAAAGCGTCCCTCGGGAAACAGCTCGGCTACGCGCTCGCGGTCGGCGCGGAACGGCGACACGAGCGCCACGATCACGATCAGCCCGGCCTCCGTCATCAGCCTCGCGACCTCTCCCACCCGGCGCACATTCTCGCTGCGCGCGGCGGGCTCGAAGCCGAGATCGGCATTGAGGCCCTGGCGCAGCGCGTCGCCGTCGAGGACCGCGCAATGATGGCCGAGCGCGTGCAGCCGCGCCTCGGCGAGGTTTGCGATGGTCGATTTGCCGGAGCCGGGCAGCCCGGTGAGCCAGGCGACGAGCGGAACCTGGCTCTTTGCGCGAGCGCGCGCGGCGGCGTTGATCAACGCCGGGTGACGGTGCACGTCGCGCGCGCCATCGAGCGCTTCGATCACCATGCCGGCCGCGAGCGTGGCATGCGTCGCCGGATCGATAAGGATGAAGCTGCCGGTCTCGCGGTTTTCGGCGTAGGGATCGAGCGCGAGCGGCGCGGGCGTTTCCAACTCGATGCGGCCCACATCGTTGAGCGCGAGCCGATCCGCCGATTGCGTCGCGAGCGTCGCGATCTCGAGCCGATGCACGATGCGCGTCGCACTCGCCGTCGCCGAGGCGCCGCTGCCCGTCTTGATCAGGACGCGTCGGCCCGCCTTCAGCGCCGCATCCGCCATCCAAACGAGATTCGCCGCAAAGCGCCGCGTCACCGCAGGCCGCTGCTTGGGGTCGGCCAGAAGATCGCCGCGCGCAACGTCGATCGGCTCGGCGAAAGTGAGCGTCACAGCCTCGCCGGCGACCGCGCCGGACCGGTCGCCGTCGAACGTCACGATGCGCTCGATCCGCGTCATGAGCCCGGAAGCGGCGACCACGACCGGGTCGCCAACCGCGATGCGGCCGGTCGCAACCGTGCCGGAAACGCCGCGAAAATCGAGGTTCGGCCGGTTGACCCACTGCACCGGAAAGCGGAACGGTTGCGCCGCCCGCTGAGCCTCCCCGGTGTCGAGCGTTTCGAGGCAGCGCAACAGCGGCGGGCCGGCATACCACGGCGTGCGCGCGCTTTTCGCCGTGACATTGTCCCCGAAACGCGCGGAAATCGGGACCGCGGTGATGGAGGCGAAGCCGAGCGGCCCCGCCACGGCGCGAAAGTCCGCCGTAACCGCATCGAACCTCTCTGCGTCGAAGCCTATGAGATCGATCTTGTTGACCGCGAGCACGACGTGCCGGATGCCGAGCAGCGCGACGATCGCCGCATGGCGGCGCGTCTGATCGAGCAGGCCCTTGCGCGCGTCGACCAGCAGGACGGCGAGATCGGCGTTCGAGGCGCCGGTCGCCATGTTGCGGGTATACTGCTCGTGGCCCGGCGCATCGACCAGCACGAAGGCGCGGCGCGGGGTCGCAAAGAAACGATAGGCGACGTCGATGGTGATGCCCTGCTCGCGCTCCGCTTCGAGGCCATCCACCAGCAGCGCGAAATCGAGTTCGCCCTCGGTCGTGCCCCACCGCCGGCTGTCGAGCGCGAGCGTCGCCGCCTCGTCCTCGCGAACGAAGCGCGTATCGTGCAGAAGACGACCGATCAGCGTCGACTTGCCGTCGTCGACCGAACCGCAGGTCAGCACGCGCAGCGTTCCGGCGCGCGCGACCGCATCCTGGTCGGGATCGGCGGGCATGACGGAGGCATGGGCCACGGCGGAGAACGGCATCAGAAATATCCCTCGCGCTTTTTTTGTTCCATCGAGGCGTGATCGGCGGCGTCGACCAGCCGGCCCTGGCGTTCCGTCAAGCGCGAGGCGCGCAGTTCGAGAACGATATCATCGATCGATCCCGCATCCGACTCGACCGCGCCGGTGAGCGGCCAGCATCCGAGCGTGCGGAAGCGGACGCGCCGCCGCTGCTCACGTTCGCCTGGCAGGAAGCGCATGCGCGCGGCGTCGTCCACCATGACGAGCGCGCCGTCGCGTTCGACGATCGGGCGCTCGGCGGCGAGATAGAGCGGCACGATGGGTATGCGCTCGGCGCAGAGATAGTCCCACACGTCGAACTCGGTCCAGTTCGAGAGCGGAAACACGCGAATCGACTCGCCGCGCGCGATGCGGGTGTTGAACAGCCGCCACAATTCAGGCCGCTGGTTGCGCGGATCCCAGACATGGTCGGCGGATCGGTGCGAGAAGATGCGCTCCTTTGCGCGCGACTTCTCCTCGTCGCGGCGAGCGCCGCCAAACGCGGCGTCGAAGCCGTGCACGTCGAGCGCCGTCTTCAGCGCGTCCGTGAGCATCAGGCGCGAGTATTCGCCGAGCGGCGTATCGAACGGGTTCACGCCGGCGGCGGCGGCCGCTTCGTTGGTATGGACAATGAGATCGAGTCCATAGGATCGCGCGGTGCGATCGCGATGCTCCAGCACGGCGCGGAAGTCCCAACCGGAGGCGATGTGCAGCAGCGGAAAAGGAGGCCGCGACGGAAAGAATGCCTTGCGCGCGATGTGCAGCATCACGCTCGAATCCTTGCCGACCGAGTACAGCATGACCGGTCGCGCGAACTCGGCCACGACCTCCCGCATGATGAAGATCGCCTCCGCCTCGAGCCGGCGCAGATGCGGCGAGAGGACCTCCCGGACCAGCGGATGAGGGTCGGGTGCGCGGCGCTCGCGCGCAGGCAGGGCAACAAAGCTCTCCGCCGCGGCGGTTTGGGGGGCGATCTGTCTCAAGCCAAGACCTCAACTAGGAGAATATTTTTCTGTTTACACAAACACAGAGACTTCTATATAGAAAATCGTTCTCGTCAACAGGACTTTGTTTGGATGCGTTTCCTTCCCGTGTTTCTCGACGTCTCTGCCGGAACGGTCGCCCTTATCGGAACCGGAGCGGCAGCGCAAACCAAGCTGCGGCTGCTGCGCGCGGCCGGCGCCCGGATTCGCTGGTACGCCGGCGCAGAGCGCTTTGCGGTCGAGGCGGCCGAGACAGCGACCCACGCCGACGCGTTCGAGGCTCAGCTCGACATCGTCGCGTCCGATCCGGCGCAGGCCGATCTGTCCGGGGTGATCGCCGTCGTGAGCGCAGCCGGAGGCGCGATCGACGAAGCCGTCGCCGCGCGCGCGCGCGCAGCCAACATCCCCGTCAACGTGGTTGACCGGCCTGACCTGTCGACATTCGTGTTTCCCGCCGTCATCGACCGCGGCGACGTCGTGGTCGCGGTCGGCACCGGCGGCGCCTCGCCTGTTCTGGCGCGCCGGCTCCGCGAGCGGATCGAGGCGCTGCTTCCGGCGCGCATCGGCGATCTCGCCGCCTTGATGGGCCGCTTCCGCGAGCGCTTCGCGCAACGCCGTCATGAATCGCGATCGCTGCGCCGGTTCTGGGAGCGCGTGGTGGACGGGCCGATCGGTTCCGCGGCGCTGGCCGGACACTGGCATGAAGCGGAATCGGCGCTCGCCCAGGCGGTCGAGGAATCCGCCAAGCCGGAAGAAGCCTCTGGACTGGCGTATCTCGTCGGCGCGGGACCCGGCGATCCCGATCTGCTCACTTTGCGCGCGCTGCACGCGCTGCAGAGCGCCGACGTGATCCTCTACGACGAACTGGTCTCCCCCGCGGTTCTCGATCGCGCCCGCCGCGACGCCGAACGCGTGTTCGTGGGCAAGCAGCGCGGCCGCCCGGGCGTCGGCCAGGACACGATCAATCGATTGCTTGTCGAGCACGCGCGCCGCGGCCTCACCGTGGTGCGGCTGAAAGGCGGCGACCCGTTCATCTTCGGCCGGGGCGGCGAGGAACTCGACTATCTGCGGGACGCGGGCGTGCCGGCGGTCCTCGTCCCGGGGGTGACCGCGGCGCTCGGCTGCGCCGCGGAGGCCGGGCTGCCGCTGACCTTCCGGAACGAAGCGACGCGACTGTGCCTCGTCACCGCGCAACGCGCGGCGGACGTCGGCGCGACGGATTGGTCGGAACTGGCCGACCCGCAAACGACCGTGGTCGTCTATATGGGTCTCGCCGTTGCGGCGAGCGTGCGCGACGGGCTGATCGCGGCGGGCCGCAGTCCGGCGACGCCGGTCGCGGTGCTCGCGCGCGGCACGCGGCCCGACGCAAGCGCCGTTTACGGCGAATTGCGCGACCTCGGCGCGCTCGCCGCCCAGGTGGGAGACGGCCCTGGCCTGCTCGTCATCGGCGAGGTCGTGGCGCGCGCGGACGGATGGCGCGCCGGATATGCCGGGTCGGCAGGCATGGCGGAGATCGCCGCATGACCTCGCCGCTCCAGCAGAAGCTCAAGATCACCGGTCCGGTCGCCATCACCGCAAACCGGCTGGCGGATGGCGTCGTGGTCTATCGCACGGCGGACGGCGGCTGGACGACTCGGATCGACGAGGCGGCGGTCGCCACCACCGCGCCGGCGGCGAGCGAACTCCTTGCCGCGGCAGTCGCCGAAGACGGCCTCGTGGTCGGCCCCTATGTGGCGCCGGTCGGCCTGGACGCGAACGGGCATGCTCAGCCGGGCAATCTGCGCGAGCGCATCCGCGTCGACGGGCCGACCTTCGACCTGCCGGTCATGTTCGGAGCGTGATGGATGTATCTCTACGACACGTTCGATCGCACGCTGGTCGATGAACGCGTGGCCGAGTTCCGCGACCAGGTCGCGCGACGGCTCTCGGGCGAACTCACCGAGGACGAGTTCAAGCCGCTGCGGCTGATGAACGGCGTCTATCTGCAGCTGCACGCCTATATGCTGCGCATCGCCATTCCGTACGGGACGCTGTCGTCCGGGCAGATGCGCATGCTCGCGCATGTCGCGCGCCGCTACGACCGCGGTTACGGCCACTTCACCACCCGGCAGAACATCCAGTTCAACTGGATCAAGCTCGCCGAGATGCCGGACGTGCTCGCCGACCTCGCGCGGGCCGAGCTGCACGCGATGCAGACGAGCGGGAACTGCGTGCGCAACATCACGAGCGACCAGTGGGCGGGCGTTGCGCCGGACGAAATCGAAGACCCGCGCGTCTGGGCCGAAATCCTGCGCCAGCATTCCACGCTGCATCCCGAGTTTTCGTTCCTGCCGCGCAAGTTCAAGATCGCGATCACCGCGTCTGCGCATGACCGCGCCGCGATCAAGGTGCACGATATCGGCCTGCGGCTGCACCGCAACGGCGCGGGCGAAACCGGCTTCGAAGTGAGCGTGGGCGGCGGGCTCGGGCGCACGCCGTTCATCGGCAAGGCGATCAAGCCGTTCCTGCCGAAACGCGATTTCCTCAGCTATATCGAGGCGATCCTGCGCGTCTACAATCAGTATGGCCGGCGCGACAATATCTACAAAGCGCGCATCAAAATCCTCGTGCATGAGCTCGGCGCCGAAGCCTTCGCCAAGGAAGTCGAGGCGGAATGGGTCGCGACGAAGGACGGCGTTCTCGCGCTCGATCCCGCGACGGTCGCCGATATCGCTGCGCGCTTCCGCTATCCGAACTACGAACAGCACGCGGACGATCCGCCCCGACTCGCCAAGGCCCGCAAGGCTGACCCGAGCCTCGCCGCATGGCTCGCCAACTCGGTCGCCAATCACAAGGTCGCGGGCCATGCGATCGTGACGCTCTCGCTCAAGCCGGAGGGCGGGCCGCCGGGCGACGCCACCGCCGAACAAATGGACGCGATCGCCAACCTCGCCGACCGCTACTCGTTCGGAGAGATCCGGGTCGGACATGAGCAGAATCTCGTGCTGCCGCATGTCGCGCAGCGCGATCTGCCGGAGCTGTGGCGCGCGCTCGACGCGCTCGGCCTCGCGACGCCGAATGTGGGGCTCGTCTCCGACATCATCGCGTGTCCGGGGCTCGACTATTGCAGCCTCGCGAACACCCGCTCGATTCCGGTCGCGCAGGAGCTGACGCGCAGATTCCGCGATCTTGACCTCGCGCGCGATCTCGGCCGGCTTCACATCAACATTTCCGGCTGCATCAATGCCTGCGGCCACCACCATGTCGGCCATATCGGCATCCTCGG
>DASUPI010000139.1:0-7906 GCA_036281135.1 Rhodoplanes sp.
CGATAGGCCTGCGGGTCGGCGCGCAGATGCTTGTCGATCAGCCGCAGCGAGCGGGTGGCGGCGCGCATCGCGTCCGGGTGGAACGCGAGGCTGTGCCGCTGCGCCAGGCGGAAAATGCGGATGAGATTGGTCGGGTCGCGCTGGAACACGTCCGGATCGGCGATATTGATGCGGCTATTGTCGACGACGAAATCGTCGCTCTCGCTCAGCACCCGCGGGGACCGCTTCCGCAGCCGCGCCACGAAGCGGTTGAGCATCGGCACCTCCTTCTGGTGCCGGCTTTCGAGCCCGGCGCACAGAATGGCGGTGAGATCGCCGACATCCTTCGCCACCAGGAAGTAGTGTTTCATGAAGCGCTCGACGTCGCGCATGCCGGGATGCATCGTGTAGCCGAGCCGCTTCGCCATTTCGCGCTGGATGTCGAAGTCCAGCCGCTCCTCCGACCGGCCGGTGGCGAAATGCATGTGGCAGCGGACCGACCAGAGGAAGTTCTCGCAGCGCTGAAACAACCGGTATTCCTGGCGGTCGAACACCCCGCAGTCGATCAGTTCCTCCGGCTTGCGGACGCGGTAGACATATTTGGCGATCCAGAACAGCGTGTGCAGGTCGCGCAAGCCGCCCTTGCCGTCCTTGACGTTCGGCTCGACCAGGTAGCGCGACTGGCCGACGCGGCGCAGCCGCTCTTCGCGCTCGGCGAGTTTCGCGGCGACGAATTCCGGACCGGTGCCCTGCGCGATCTGCTTGTCGAAGCGCGTCACGAGCTCGTCGAACAGGCTCTGCTCGCCGAACAGGAAGCGCGATTCGAGAATGGCGGTGCGGATGGTCATGTCCGCTTTCGCCTGGCGGATGCATTCGTCGACCGAGCGGGTCGCGTGCCCGACCTTGAGCCCCATGTCCCACAGGCAATACAAAATCGCTTCCGCGATCGATTCGCCCCAGGCGGTCTGCTTGTAGGGAAGCAGGAACAAGAGATCGATGTCCGAGCCGGGCGCCAGCATGCCGCGGCCATAACCGCCGGTCGCGACGATCGCCATATGCTCGCCTTCGGAGGGATTCTGGGCGGCGTAGAGATGGGTGGTGGAGAACTCGTAGAGGACGCGGATGATCTCGTCCTGCATGTCGGAGAGGCGTTCGGCGCAGGCGCGGCCCTGCCGATCCTCGAACAACCACTGCTCGGCCTTGGCCCGCCCCTCGGCAAGCGCGGTCTTGAGCCGCTGGGCCACGGCCAAGCGCAACTCGCGCTCGCGTCCGCCATAGTCGTTGGCAATGCGACCGAGATCGGCCTTGGCCGCCTCGACATCGAACAGGTCGGCGGGCGCGTGGTGTGGGTGATCGAGGATCGTATCCATACCGAATAGATAGCGGCCTGCGCGCGAGGTGTCACGGGTCGGCGCAAGCGCCCGCCCAACTTCGCGGAACGGCCGGCTGCGCAAGATCAGGCTCGCGAGAAAGTCCTTCCCTCCCGCTTGGTCTATTCGCAGTAATATTCCATTGACCCGCAGTTGTTCCTGTTCCAAGACAGCACGTCAGCGCCGATTTGAAGCAATGCAGCTTGCGGGCGCTTAACAAATACAGCTAAAGCGCGGGGCTCGCCCCACGCAAGGCTGTGGGCGGGCCGCTCATCCCGCCTCCGACAGAACCGGCCGCGATCGCCGTTCAGCCGAACGGCCGCGGGCCTGCATGGAGGTTTCATTGATCAAGCTGTCCCGACGCTCCCTGATCGCGTTCACGACGATCGCGGCTCTGGCCGCGACCGCGACCGCGCGCGCCGCCGACAAGCCGAGCGAAATCCGTCTCGATTGGGCGACCTACAATCCGGTGTCGATGGTGCTCAAGGAGAAGGGGCTTCTCGAGAAGGAGTTCGCGAAAGACGGCATCGGCATCCGCTGGGTGCAGACGCTCGGCTCGAACAAGGCGCTGGAATTCCTCAATGCCGGCTCGATCGATTTCGGCTCGACCGCCGGCTCGGCCGCGCTCGTTTCGAAGATCAACGGCAATCCGATCAAGTCGATCTATGTGTATTCCCGCCCCGAATGGACCGCGCTCGTCACGCGCAAGGATAGCGCGATCGCCAATCCCGCCGATCTGAAGGGCAAGCGCGTCGCCGTCACCCGCGGCACCGATCCGCATATCTTTCTGGTGCGCGCCCTCTACAGCGCCGGGCTGACCGAAAAGGACATCCAGCCGGTGCTGCTGCAGCATCCGGACGGCAAGACGGCGCTGATCCGCGGTGATGTCGACGCCTGGGCCGGGCTCGACCCGATGATGGCGCAGGCCGAGGTCGAGGACGGCGCCAAGCTGTTCTACCGCAAGCCGGAGGCCAATACCTGGGGCATTCTGAACGTGCGCGAGGCCTTCCTCAAAGATCATCCCGACCTGGTTCGCCGCGTGCTCGCCGTCTATGAGGAGGCGCGCAAGGCGGCGCTCGCCGATTACGACGGGACGAAGAAGACCTTCATTGCGGCGACCAAGCTGCCCGAACCGGTGGTCGACAAGCAGCTCAAGGAGCGCACCGAACTCACGCACAGCCGGATCGGCGCGCCGCAGCGCGAGTCGATCCTCGCCGCCGGTCTCGCTTTGCAGCAGGCGGGCGTGATCGCGCCGACCGTGGACGTGCCGGCGACCGTCGACGCATTGATTTCCGATCAGCTCGCGCCGGCCTCCAATTGACGCGCGCCTTGCCCGACGGTTGAGTGGCGCAAATGACCGTCGACACCCATCCCATGGCCGCGCTTGACCGGCCGACGGCGCGCTCGGCTCCGGTCCGACGCGGCCGCTGGCGCGGGCTTGCGCTCGGGCTCGCCCTGCCGGTCGGCCTCGCCGTGCTATGGGAGCTGGCGGTGTATGCCGGCCTGTCGGAAGGCCGGCTGGTGCCGCCTCCCTCGCGCATTTTCGCGACCTTCTCGGAACTCGCCTCGACCGGCGAATTGACGCGGCACACGATCGCGACCGTGCTACGCGTCGCGGCGGGGTTCGGCCTCGGCGTGCTGTTCGGGACCTTGCTCGGCGCGCTCGCCGGCTATTCGACGCTTGCGCGCGCGATCGCCGACCCGACGCTGCAGGCCTTGCGGGCGATCCCCTCGATTGCATGGGTGCCGCTGTTCATCCTCTGGCTCGGTATTTTCGAAGCCTCGAAGGTCGCCCTGATCGCTGTCGGGGTGTTCTTTCCCGTGTATCTCGGCGTGATGGGGGCGATCGTTTCGGTCGACCGGAAGACCGTCGAGATCGGGCGCATCTTCCGCCTGTCCGGGCCGGCGATGATCCGCCGCATCCTGCTGCCGGCGGTGCTGCCGGCCTATGTCGTGTCGCTGCGCGCCGGGCTGGGATTAGGCTGGATGTTCGTCGTCGCCGCCGAGTTCATGGGCGCCGCGGAAGGGCTCGGCTACCTCCTGGTCGATGGTCAGCAGCTCGGCAAGCCGGCGCAGATCGTCGCCGCGATCGTCGCTTTCGCCATTCTCGGCAAGACCACCGACTGGCTCCTGGTGGCGGGCTCGGCGCCGTACCTGCGCTGGCAGGACTTGAGCATGCCGCAAAACGGGGCGCGTTGAATGCTCGCACTCGACCGGATCGGAAAGACCTATCCGAACGGCGTGCGGGCGCTCGACGGCGTGACGCTGAGCGTCACCCTCGGTGAAATCCTTGCGGTGGTCGGCGGCTCGGGGTGCGGGAAGTCGACATTGCTGCGCGCGATCTCCGGGCTCGACCCGCCCACAACCGGGCGCGTCTCGCTCGGCGGAACGCTGATCGCCACGCCGCATCCGAAGATCGGCATGGTGTTTCAGGAGCCGCGCCTCCTTCCTTGGCTCACCGTCGCCGACAATGTCGGGTTCGGCCTGGCCGGCCTTTCGCGGCCGGTGCGCGAAAGGCGGGTCGCGGCGCAGCTCGATCGGGTCGGGCTTTACGAGAAGGCTGGCGCATGGCCGCGCGAATTGTCCGGCGGACAGGCGCAGCGCGTGGCGATTGCGCGCGCGCTCGTCACCCGGCCCGAGGTGCTCCTCCTCGACGAGCCTTTCTCCGCGCTCGACGCCTTCACCCGCACCGACCTGCAGGACCACCTGCTCGACCTGTGGGGCGAGCTAAAGCCGACGCTGGTCGTAGTCACGCACGACGTCGACGAGGCGATCGTGCTCGGCGATCGCGTGGTGGTCATGCGCCCGCGGCCCGGCCGCGTGCTCGAACAGATCGTGACCGACCTGCCGCGCCCGCGCGATCGCCAATCGGCCGCCTTCGACTTCGCCAAACGCCGCGTGCTCGCGGCGCTCGACCGCGCGCAGGATCGCCCCCGCAGCGTCGACGACAGCGAGGCCAAGACCGCCGCCGGCGCGGCGCTGTGGTGGTGAGGTTTTTCCGTCCGAAGACAGGCGTTTACTCATCCTCCCCCGCTGCGCGGAGGAGGATGGTTTCGAACCAGAGCTGGAGTTGATCAGCCGAGCGACATCAGCTCGTCGAGCGTGCCGACATGCTTGTGAGCGAGCGCGGCGCGGATTTTGCGGTCGAGATCGTGCTCCAGGAAGGGTTTGCGCAATATGTGCTCGTGCCGGATGCCGGCGAGCACAGTCGAATCGGCAAAGCCGGTGATGAACACGATCGGCAGCGCGGGCAGCCGCATGCGCGCCTCGCGCGCAAGTTCGAGGCCGCTCATCCCGGGCATGGCGAAGTCGATCAGCGCAACATCGATCTTGTGCTTGCCGGCCAGCACTTCGAGCGCCGCGCCGCCACTCCCCGCCTCGATCGGGACATGGCCCAGTCCTTCGAGCATGGAGGATGTGACATGGCGGACATGATCGTCGTCGTCGACCACGAGGACGACCGCCGAGGCGGGCAGTACGACGGCCAAGGCCTCGGCGGACAGCGGTGCCTGATCCGCGGCGGCGGCGCTTGATCGCGGAAAATAGACGCGCACCGTGGTCCCTTTGCCGAGCTCCGTTTCGATCTGCACGCCCCCGCCCGACTGCTTGGCGAATCCGAGAACCTGACTGAGCCCGAGCCCGGATCCTTTGCCGACCCGTTTGGTGGTGAAGAACGGCTCGAACGCCTTGGCGAGCACCTCGTCGGACATGCCCGATCCGGTGTCGCTCACCGAGATCACGACATAGTCGCCGGCCGGCGGCTCTTCCGCCCGCGTCGGCGTTCCCAGCGTGACGTTTCCGGTTGAAACGGTGAGCCGGCCGCCGACCTGCATCGCGTCGCGCGCATTGATGGCGAGATTGAGCACGACCAGTTCGAGCTGGGTCGGATCGACCAGCGCCGGCCAGGTGTCGGGGCCCAGCACCGTCTCGATCTCGAAGCTGCCGCCCATCGTGCTCTGCAAGAGCTCGCGCATGCGCCCGAGCGTCTCCTTGAGATCGATCGTCCGCGGCTCCAGGCGCTGGCGGCGCGAAAACGCGAGGAGCTGCGCGATCAGCTTGGCGCCGCGCTCGGCGGCCAAGCGCGTGTGCGACAGGCGGCGCAAGAGCTTCGGATCGTCCGACTGTGCCCAGGCTTTCTCCAGATAGCTCACATTGCCGAGAATGACCGTCAGCAGATTGTTGAAGTCATGGGCGACGCCCGAGGTGAGCTGCCCGATCGCGTCGAGCCGCTGCATCTGCCGCAAGGTGGTTTCCACCTCCTCGCGTTCCTCGATCTGGGCGAGGAGCTGGCGGTTCGCCGCGGCGAGATCCTTGGTGCGCTCGGCGACCCGGAGTTCGAGCGTTTCGTTGAGGCGGAGCAGTTCCTCGCGGCTCCGGCGCAGCGCCGCCTCCCACCGCCGCGCGTCGGTCACGTCGACGCAGGAGCCGATGAAGCCGATGAATGCGCCATCGGCGGCGTAGTGCGGCACGCCCGTATTATCGACGTGACGCCACTCGCCGTCATGCCGGCGCAGGCGAAAGCCGAGCCGGAACGGCTCGTGCCGCTCGAAGGCGGACCGGTAAGTGTTGCGGCAGCGGGCGCAATCTTCCGGATGGACGTTCTCGGTCCATCCGTCCCCCATCTCCTCCTCCATGCTGCGCCCGGTGAAGGCGAGCCAGGGGCGGTTGAACCAGGTGCACTTCGCGCCGGCGTCGGCGACCCAGATCATCACCGGGGCCGAATCGGCAAAATCGCGGAAACGCGCCTCGCTCAGGCGCAGCGTATCGAGGCTCTCGGTATAGGCGCGCGCATTGGATATGGCGGTGGCGAGATGGCCGGCGACGAGATCGAAAAAGCCGCGATAGTCGTCGTCGAGCGCGCGCCGCGGATTGATGCCGAGCACGAGCGCGCCGGCCGAAGCAGGCGTTCCGAGCTTGGCGACGGGCAGCACCAGCGCGCGGTTGGTCGGTTCGGGCCATGTGCCGCCCGGCAGCATGCCGAACCTGCTGGCGAGATCGTATAAAAGCACCGGCTCGCCCGTGCGCAGAACGCGGCTGACGCTCCACGGATCGTCGCTGCGCAACGCGATCTCGGCGGGGTACTTGTCGTAGGGAAGACCGGTCGAACCGACCGCGCGAATGCAGCCGCTCTCCTCGTCGACGAGGTAGAGGAGCGCGAAGGGAATATCCGGGTTGTACGCGCCGAGGACGTGGATCGCGCTCTGGCACGCGCTCTCGACCCCGCGCATTTCCGCGGTCTGCGACGCGAGTTCGCGCAGGATGCGCAGCCGCCGTTCGCTCAAGACGCGTTCGGTCGTCTCGGTGACCGCCGTGAAGACCCCGCCGATCCGTCCGTCCGCATGTTTGATCGGGCTGTAGGAATAAGTGAAATATGCTTCTTCGAGATAATTGTTGCGGTCGACGGGAAGCAGCAGATCGTGCGACCAGGTCGCCTCCCCCCGCCAGATGCTGGCGAGTTGGGGGCCGATGATGGCCCAGATTTCCGGGTAGGTGTCGCGCCCGCGGCTGCCGAGGCTCGCCGGATGCTTGGTCATCCCGAGAATCGGCCGGTAGGCGTCATTGTAGACCATCACGAATTCCGGTCCCCACCACAAGAGCATCGGGAATCGGGAATTCAGGCAGATGCTGACCGCCATCTTCAGCGCGTCCGGCCACTGGTCCGGCGGGCCGAGCGGCGAACGGCTCCAGTCATGCGCGCGCATCAGCGCGCCCATCTCGCCGCCGCCGGCGAGAAACTCACAACTCGGCGCCGCGGCTCGGGCTTTCGCAGGTTTGATGTCGGCGAACTGCTCTTTCATGGTGTTCGAACCTCGAACAGAGCATCAAAAAGCAGTTTGCGGACGGGATCGCATCGGCAACGGCAACCTCTTGTTTGTCGTATGGCCCCCGCCCGACAGCCCGCCTGGCGGCATTGCGCCCACCAACGCCTGCGGATCTGGCGGACCGATCCGGTCCTCCAAAGCGCGATCGGTTCCGCGCCTCTATTGATCACTCCGTAAAGTGGCCGAATGTGAGGCCGCCGTCAAACTTGCGGCATTCATAATATCTTAAGTACTAACGAGGCTCCGCCTCAGACCGACGAGCTATATGGGCATTCGCGGTGGTGTATGTGGACTCCGGTCGAGCCTGCAGGGACTGCCCTGGTTATAAGAACTCGAAGCTCGATGGGTCCGAGGACCCGTGGACGACCGGAGCCCGCGATGAGCGTAGCGCGATCGGGGGCGGAAGTCTTGCGTGACCATGTGGTGCTGGAGGGCGAGGCGATCGACCGGATGTACTTGAATGTCTACGTCCCGCATTTGCAGTCGGTTGGAGCCGTGGTGGGCCGAAGCGGCTCGGTGTCGTGGGACCGACTTTCAACCCGAAGCCGCGCAACAGGCCGCGCAGGCTCATCTGCACATCCAACAGCTTCGATCGCACCAGCTTGCGTGCTCAAGTGGTGCGGAAACGCACAAAATGCTATTGCGAAGATCAGAGGAGGGTCCGTTCATGGCTGAGGTCCCGTTGTGGTCACCGTCGCCCGAGCGCATCGCGACGAGCCGAATCATGGGCTTCAT
>DASUPI010000140.1:0-2108 GCA_036281135.1 Rhodoplanes sp.
GTCGCGCCGCCCAAGGGCGAGCGGCAGGCCTTTGTCCATCCGGGGCGCAGCATGCCTTTCCATGCTGCGGCGTCCGCAAAGGCGATCCTCGCATTCGCTGACGACCAGCTGGTCGACGATGTCCTGGCCAAGCCGCATACCAAATTCACGGCGCGCACGAAGATATCGGAACAGAAAATCACCGCCGAACTGGCAAAAATTCGCCAGCAGGGATTCGCCATCTGCGATCAAGAACTCGATCCCGGCGTCCTGAGCTATGCCTGTCCGATACGCATCGACGGCGCCGGCGTGGTTTACAGCCTGGGCCTCGTGGGTCTCGCGGATCGGCTCGGCGACTCGCGGTCGGTTCAGGTCGTGTCGTCGCTCAAGACGGCGGCCGAAACGCTGTCGAACGTGATCCGAGAGGATGCGGGGAGTTCGTCCGCGTGGGCCGCGGCGTTGCCTGCTGGCAACGGGGTCGGGCAACGCGCAGCCGGATTATGACCCCTTCCCGTAGTCGCGCGCGTCCTCGATCGCCCGTCCGTCCCGCGGCAGGCTTCCGGCGGGGGAGACTTCCACCCGCGCCCTGAGCCGCGTGACGGCCTGCACGCTCGCCTCGACCGCCCGCGCGAGTTCGTCGCCTGCGCCTGCCGCTTCGATCCTCAGCGTCATCACATCGGTCCCGTGGTCACGAGTGACGACGAGCCGCGCGTGGCCGATGTCCGGATGGCGGCGGACCACCTCCGCGATCTGATGCGGATGCACGAACATTCCCTTGACCTTGGTGGTCTGATCGGCGCGGCCCAACCAGCCTCTGATGCGCCGATTGGTGCGTCCGCACGAACTTGCGCCTGGAAGGATCGCCGACAGATCGCCGGTCGCAAACCGGATGAGCGGATAATCGGGATTGAGGACGGTGACGAGCACCTCGCCCGTTTCGCCGTCCGCCACCGGCGTACCGGTGCCCGGCTCGACGATCTCGAGGATCACTTCCTCGTCGGCGATCAGCCCTTCGCGCGCGGCGCTCTCATAGGCGATAAGTCCGATCTCCGCCGTTCCGTAGCTCTGCATCACGTCGATTGCGCGTTGGGCATAGAAAGCGCGCGCATCGGGAAGCAGCGCGCCGCCGGTGACGTGGGCGACCTGGAAACTGGAGAGATCGATGCGCTGCTCGTCCGCATGTTCGAGGATGGTGCGCAGGAAATCGGGCGTGCCGGCATAGGCGACGGGCCGCAACACCGCCGCGGCCTGGACCTGCAGCTCGGTCTGTCCGGTCCCGGCCGGAAAAACGGCGGCGCCGAGCGCAAGCGCGCCCGTTTCCATCATCGCGCCCGCCGGGGTGAAGTGATAGGCGAAGCAATTGTGCAGGAGATCGCCGGGCCGCAGGCCGGTCGCCCAAAGCGCGCGCGCGTAGCGCCAGTAGTCAGGGCGGACCGCTTCCGGCTCGAACACCGGGCCCGGCGACGCAAACACGCGGGCAAGCCGCGCCATCGGGGTTGCTTCGAGCCCGCCGAACGGCGGCTTTTCCTCCTGCAGCCCCTTCATCGCCGCCTTGCGGGTGACGGGGAGACGGGCGAGCGCGCCCAGATCCTTGATGTCGCGCAGCGCGATGTCGGCGAGCAGTTTCCCATAATAGGCGCTCGTCTGTTGGGCGTGCGCGAGGAGCTTCGTCAGCGCTGCGACCAATGCGGCGTCGCGCTCATCGACGCTGCGCCGCTCCAGCCTGTCGAATGCCGCGTCGGCCGCCGCCCTCACAGCCACCGTTTCCGTCTCCTGAAGCTCTTTAGGTTCTTGAAGCTGCGGCGCTGATCGCCCGCGCCGCCGAGATAGAATTCCTTCACGTCTTCGTTGTCGCGCAGCTCGTCCGCCGTGCCGTCGAGCACCACCTTGCCCTGCTCCATGATGTAGCCGTAGCTCGCGACCGAGAGCGCCGCGCGAGCGTTCTGCTCGACCAGGAGGATGGTCACGCCGAGATCGCGATTGATGTCGCGAATGATGCCGAACACCTCTTTCACGAGCAGCGGCGAGAGGCCCATCGACGGCTCGTCCATCAGGATCAGCCGGGGCCGGGCCATCAGCGCGCGCCCGATCGCGAGCATTTGCTGCTCGCCGCCGGAGAGATAGCCGGC
>DASUPI010000141.1:0-2132 GCA_036281135.1 Rhodoplanes sp.
GGCCAGCAATTCGGCCGCGCGCGCGATCAGCGCCGGCTCCGGCGCGACGCGCGTCTCGGGGACGACGGTCGGCGTCACCTCCTCATGGTTTTCCTGGTCGAGCACGTCCTGGGGGACGGCGAGGAAGGTCGGTCCGAACGGCGGCGTCGCCGCCATCTTGATGCATCGTCGCAACAGGCGAAGCAGGCTGCCCGCGTGGATGGCGCGCGCTGCGTACTTGGTCACCGGTCGGGCGAAGGTGACGAGGTCGAGCGCCATGTGCGCGTCAAGCGCGTCATACGCCGCACCCGCCTCGCCGGCGATGACGACCAGCGGCGAGCGCTGCTTGCGGAACGCGTGATAAAGGCTGCCGAGCGCGTTGCCGGTTCCGACGCTGCAGTGGAGCTGCACCGCCGTCGGCTTTTGCGTCGCCACCGCGTAGCCGTTCGCGATCAGCACCAGCGCCGCTTCCTGCAGGCCCAGGATGTAGCGGGTCTTGGGGAAGCGGCTGATCTCGTCGAGCAGCCCTTCCTCACTGCTGCCCGGATTGCCGAACATCGTCGTGATGCCGTCGGCTTCGAGCTGCTCAAGCAGTTTGCGATGACCCGTTGCTGTGGGCATGTCGCCTGCTCCTCGTCGAGCATGATCGGGAGCCTGCCCCGCGCCGAAACGCGGTCGACAGACTTAGCGCTCTACCAGCCCCAGCGGCGGAGCGGCGGGTTGCCGTCGAGCACCTCGATCATCTTCTGACCGGTCAACACGCTGTCCGGCGTCGACCGGCCGGTGATGAACGGGTAATCGACGATGACGCTGGTCGGATGCCCGAAGTTGCCGTGGTAGGCGCCGTCCGGTCCGGTCGCGTCGCGCAGGATGAACTCGAGCGGATATGGCGGCGGACCCATGTTGAAGTCGAGAAAGGTGTTGCGGGCGCTCACGAACCCAGTGCCGTCGTGGTAGTCGTATTCGAGGCAGTGGCCGGTGACGTGCTTGCCCCAGATGATGCTCCGGCGATCGTTCATGTCGCGCGCAAAGGCAAGACACGGAACGCCATAGCACTCCGCGCCAACCGGCTTTCCCGCCCGCACGAAGGCGAGGATCAGGTCGTGCACGCGCTGGTTGTTGACCAGATCGACGACCGGACCGGAGCCGCCGACGATCAGGACCGTATCGTACTTCTCGATGCCGCGCTCGGCGTCCTCAAGCGCCCAGTTATAGTGCTCGAGTAGCCGCACGAATTGCGACGATGCGAAGTAGGGCCGTTCCGGAAACCATGCGGCCAGACTGATCGGGTTGTCGAGCCGCTTGCCCTGCTGCGTTGATGGATCGTCGATCTCGCGCACGCGCGCCGCCATCCCCGGCGAGGTCACCGAGCGCTGCAGAGGCGGATCGAAGTAATCCGGATCCATGCTGACCGGTATGGCGTTCGGCCTGCGGCCAGTCGGCGTACAGAAATCCACCTCATAACCGACCCGGTCGAACTCACCGAGCGGGCCGACCAGCTCCTCGCCCCAGTATCCCCATTCCGAGAGCACGATCAGCACGCGGCGCCTGCCGGGCTGCGACGGCGCCGGGCGCGCGGGCGCCGGCCCGGGCTGCGCCGGCTCCGCCGCCTTCGCCAGGATGCGCTCGCGGATCGCATCGACCAGCCGCTCCGTCCCGACCGGCGCCTGCTCGTGCAGAGCAGACATGTTGGTGACGAGATCGTCATCGACCACCACGTGCTCGTACCACGGCGTTCCGGCCGGGGCCGGCACATAGAAGGCGCCGGCGTTGAGCACGTCGGCCAGCATCACCGGATTGCAGGTGACGCGCCGTCCGGCGAGGTAGTCCGACGAGGGCGTCAGCAGCCACAGGGCATGACACGGCGCGCCCTTGACGATCCGCCGATTCTGCATCGCGGCGCGGAAAAAGTAGACCGCGGGCGCCCGCCGCGTCGCATCTGCCGGGTTGGCGCTGGTCAACGCCGCTTCGTTCCACCGAAGCCGCACACTGGTGTAGTTGGCGGCCATGATCAGTGCCGCGTAGTCGTCAAGCTTGACCTGCGTGAAATCGATCGACACATCGAGGATTTCCGGCTTCGTGTCGGCGACTTCGACCTCGCTAACGAGCGGCTGCTTTGGCTGCCCCCACAGCAGCGACATCAGGTGGACCTC
>DASUPI010000142.1:0-3295 GCA_036281135.1 Rhodoplanes sp.
CTCGTCCTTGTCGCCGCCTGCGCCCTCATCGATCCCGACGGGCGCGTGCTGATCGCGCAACGCCCGCCGGGCCGGCCGATGGCCGGTCTGTGGGAGTTTCCCGGCGGCAAGGTCGAGGCGGGCGAGGCGCCGGAGCAGACGCTTATTCGGGAACTCAACGAGGAACTCGGGATCGTGGTGCGCGAAGCCTGTCTCGCGCCGCTCACCTTCGCGAGCCACGCCTATGCGGACTTCCACCTCTTGATGCCGCTTTATGTCTGCCGCCGCTGGGAAGGGATCGCCGTTGCGCGGGAGGGTCAGCAATTGGCCTGGGTGCGGCCGCAACACCTGAAGGACTACCCGATGCCGCCGGCCGACCTGCCGCTAATCCCGCACCTGACGACGCTGCTTATACCGTAAGGCGGAGTTGCATGCAGCGCCCCGCTCTTTCCCGCGAAGGGAATCCAGTAATCCTTGGGTCCCCGCTTGCGCGGGGAGGCGGACCACCACCCGCTCACTTCGGCCGCGCCTTCTCGCCGGCGGAGATTTCACGCGTTCCGAGCGCGTCGGCAAGGCGCGCTTTGGCGCTTCCCGGCCGCAATGGCTGCTGCTGGCTTTCATGCGGAGCCCAGCCCGACAGCCAGACGATGTCGAAGGTGGCGCGGACGCGTCCGTCCGGGTCGGCGAAGCGCTCGCCGTAAATCTCCGCCATCCGCATCAGCGTCCCGCGCCGGAGCGGCGAGCGCCGTCGCTCCAGCAAAGGGTTGCCGGCGCCCATGCGCCGAAGATCATGCATCAGCGCGAGGGGCGTGGCGTAGCGCACCGTCAGCCGGTCGACGTCGGTGACCGGCAGGGCGAAGCCCGCGCGCTGAAGCAGCGCGCCGATCTCGCGCACATCGGCGAAGGGCGCGACGCGCGGCGAAACTCCGCCTTCGACCTCCGCTTCGGCCGCGGCGAAGCTCTGGCGCAATTCGGTGAGCGTCTCCCCGCCGAGCAGCGCCGCAAAAAACAAACCGTCCGGCTTTAACGCCCGCCTGATCTGCACGAACGCGCCCGGCAGGTCGTTCACCGTCTGCAGGCTCAAGCCGGACACCACGAGATCGATCGAGGAGTCCCGCATCGGCAACGCCTCCTCGTCGGCGACGATGGCGAGTCCGCCCGCCGGCGCGACCGCATCCGCAGAATGGCTGATTGCGAAAAGCGTCGCAATTCGCGCGCTCTCGGCCAGTTTGCAACGGAGCGCCGGGCCGGGCGTTCCGAGGTCGATCGCGGTGTCGAAGCGGCGCAGGACGGCGGCGAGCCGATCGGCGGCATCCTCCGCGACGCGATCAAGGAGAAAGGTCGCCGGTCCGAGCGAGCGCGCGCGCAGCTGACGCCGTCGCAGCAGGGACCGGTCGAACACGCGGGGAACCGACATTTGCCAGACCAGGTTGATTTCACGCAACATAGCCACGTCGCGCAGCGGCTGCACGACTGGCAAGGAGGATTGTCGCCGGGAATTGGCAGATCGTCATAGGTTTTACGGCTAAAGTGCAATCCTCGCCGGCCTTGATGCTCTGACCCGTGTTGCTCAGATCTGGCCCGTGGCCCGGAGCTTGCAAAGAACTTGGCAGAAAACTTGTGGACAACGCGAGCGCGCGACGCCGATGACGGGCCAGGTTCACATTGCAACGCACAAGGCGAGTCCCGGCGAGCGACTTCGCCGTGCGCTAAAGTTTGCGCGGGATTTTTTGCTGCCCCCGGTCTGTCCGGCCTGCCGCGAACCGGTAACCGGGACCGGCGGATTGTGCGCACCGCTGCTGGGCGAAGCTGTCGTTCATCGCGCGGCCCTATTGCGAGCGACTGGGCACTCCGTTCGCGCACGACATGGGTCAGGGCACGCTCTCTATTCGCGCCATCGCCGATCCGCCGGCCTATGGCCGCGCGCGCGCCGCGGTGCGTTATGACGACATCGCTCGCGCGCTTGTGCATGCGCTCAAATATGGCGACCGCCTCGAATTGGCACCGACCATGGGCCGCTGGATGGCGCAAGCCGGCGGCGAACTGCTCGCCGACGCCGATGCGATCGTTCCGGTGCCGCTGCACTGGCGGCGCCTTTGGACGCGGCGATTCAATCAAGCGGCGCTGCTCGCCCAAGCGCTATCGCAGTCGTGCGGGCTTCCGGTCTGGCATGCTGCGCTGCGACGGGTGCGTGCAACGCCGCAGCAGGTCGGACTCGCCCGCGCCGAGCGCGCGAGCAATGTGCAAGCGGCGTTTCGCGTGCCGGAGCAGGCCAAGGCGATGATCCGCGGCAAACGGATCGTGTTGGTGGATGACGTGCTGACCTCCGGCGCGACGGTCGACACCTGTGCGCGCGCACTCTTCCGCGGCGGAGCGCTCGGCGTCGACGTGGTCGTATTCGCCTGTGTCGTCGACGCAACGCTGTGATGCAAACCTGTCGAGCTCCGTTGTCGCTGCGGCGCACTCTTCATATATTAAAAACCGCGTTAACACTTTCGCTCCTAGGCTGGTCGGATGCCTGAAGTTGAAGTCTATACGACGCCCGTTTGCCCGTACTGTTCCGCGGCGAAGGAATTGCTTCGGCGCAAAGGCGTTCCGTTTCTTGAGATTGACGTCGCCGGCGAACCTCAACGCCGCGCGGAGATGGTCGCGCGAGCGAATGGGCGGACGACGGTGCCGCAAGTCTTCGTCGGCGACACGCATCTTGGCGGTTGCGACGACCTCTACGCCCTCGACGACGCGGGCGAACTCGATCGGCTACTGACGACCTGACGGGGAGCCTCCCATGACGGTACACACGAGAGACCGTCTGCGTTTCTGCGTCGCGTTGATCCAGATGCAGTCCGGACGCCGGCCCGCGACGAACATCGCTTCGGCCGCGAAGCTGATCGGCGAAGCCCGGGAGCGCGGCGCGCATTACGTCCTCACGCCGGAGATGACCAACATCATGGAGACGGACCGCGACGCGCTGTTCGCCGCCATCTCGCCGGAGGAGACGGACGCCGGGCTCGCGGAGATGCGCGAACTCGCCCGCTCGCTCAAACTGTGGGTCCATATCGGATCGCTCGCGGTCAAGACGTCGCCCGAGCGCGCGGCGAACCGGTCGTTCCTGATCGATCCCGAAGGCGACATCGTCGCCCGCTATGACAAGATCCACATGTTCGACGTCGATCTGCCGAACGGCGAGAGCTATCGCGAGTCGCGCAATTTCCACCCGGGCGACCTTGCGATCACCACCGACCTGCCGTGGGGCCGGCTCGGGCTGTCGATCTGCTACGATCTGCGCTTCCCCGCGCTTTATCGCGCGCTCGCGGAG